>CAIWPS010000462.1 GCA_903914615.1 uncultured beta proteobacterium
ACCTCCACGCGCAGCTGCGGCACGGTGGGGCGGAAGAAGGTGTTGATGCCCTCCAGCTCGGGCCGCTTGCGCAGCGCGGCCATGAACTCGTTGGTGACGCCGGCCAGGCGGCCGGTGTCGCTGTCCAGCCGTCCCTGCACATAGACCTCGAAGCCGCCCGACTGCCCCAGGCCCAGGATGGCCGGCGGGTTGAAGGCGAAGGCGATGCCGTCGGGCAGGCCGAAGCCCTTGCGGCTGAGCTCGGCGGCCAGCTGCTGCGAGGACTGCGTGCGGTCCTCCCAGGGCTTCATCGGCACGAACATGGTGGCCGAATTGGGCTTGCTGCCGCCGCCGATGATGTCCAGGCCGTTGATGATGAAGAAGTTCTCCATCGCCTCGTTGCCGTCCATCATGCGGCGCAGCTGCTCGGTGGTGCGCGCCGTGCGCGCCAGCGTGGCGCCGTCGGGCAGCGCTGCGGCGGCGATGATGTAGCCCTGGTCTTCCGGCGGCACGAAGCTGCCCGGCACGCGGATGAACAGGAAGCCGGCCACCGCCAGCAGCGCCGCGAAGCCCAGCAGCGCGAAGAGCCGCCGGTGCAGCGCGCCGTCCACGGCGCCCAGGTAGTGCCGCGTCACCCAGGCGAAGCCGCGGTTGAAGGGGCGGAAGAACTTCTCCGACCAGCCGCCATGCCCGGGCTTGAGCAGCAGCGCGCACAGCGCCGGCGTCAGCGTCAGCGCGACGACGCCGGAGATGACGACAGCGATCGTCACCGTCACCGCGAACTGCCGGTACAGCGTGCCCGCCAGCCCGCCCAGGAAGGCCACCGGGATGAACACCGCGCACAGCACCATGACGATGCCGATGACGGCGCCCGACACCTCGCGCATCGCCTCCACCGCGGCCGGCATCGGCGCCATGCCTTCCTCGCGCATCAGCCGCTCGACGTTCTCCAGCACGACGATGGCGTCGTCGACGACGATGCCGATGACCAGCACCATCGCGAACAGCGTCAGCGTGTTGATCGAGAAGCCGAACAGCCACAGGCCGGCGAAGGTGCCGACGAGCGACACCGGCACCGCCAGCATCGGGATCAGCGTCGCGCGCCAGGTCTGCAGGAAGACGAAGACGACGAGCACGACGATGGCCGCGGCCTCGAGGATGGTGTGCACCACCTCCTTGATCGACGCCGAGACGAAGCGCGTGGTGTCGAAGGGCACGAGGTAGTCGATGCCGGGCGGGAAGCGGTCGCGCTTGAGCTCGGCCATGCGCTTCTTCACCGCCGCGCCGACGTCCAGCGCGTTGGCGCCCGACTGCGGGAAGATGCCCAGGCCGATCGCCGGCAGGCCGTTGACGGTGTTGGCGCTGTCGTAGCTCTGTGCGCCGAGTTCGATGCGCGCCACGTCCTTCAGCCGCAGCACGCCACCTGCACCCGCCGAGCGCAGCAGGATCTCGCCGAACTGCTCGGCCTCGACCATGCGGCCGCGCGCCGTCACCGTGTAGACCAGCTGCTGGCCCGGAGGCGCCGGGTCGGCGCCGATCTTGCCGGCGGCGAACTGCGCGTTCTGCGCGTTGACGGCGTTGGCGACGTCGTTCGTCGTGATGCCCAGCCGCGCCATCTTGTCGGGCTGCAGCCACAGGCGCATCGAGTAGTCGCGGGCGCCGAAGATCGTCACGTCGCCGACGCCGGGCACGCGCTTGATCTCGTCGACGACGTTCTGCGTCGCGTAGTTGCTGAGGAAGAGCGAGTCGTAGCGGCCGTCGGGCGACTTCAGCGCCACCGCCATCAGGAAGTTGGTGCTGCGCTTGGCGACCACCACGCCGTTGCGCCGCACCTCGTCGGGCAGCCGCGGCGTGGCCAGCTGGACGCGGTTGTTGATGTTGAAGACGGCCTTGTCGACATCGGTGCCGACCTCGAAGGTGGCGGTGATGGTGGTGACGCCGTTGCTGGCCGAATTCGAGCTGAAGTACAGCAGGTTCTCGACCCCCGAGAGCTGCTCCTCGATCGGCGCGGCCACCGTCTTGGCCAGCGTCTCGGCCGAGGCGCCGGGGTAGGTGGCGGTGATGTTGACGGTGGGCGGCGCGATGTCGGGGTACTGCGCCACCGGCAGGATCTTCAGCGACACCAGGCCGGCCAGCACGACGATGATCGACAGCACGGCGGCGAAGACCGGCCGCTCGATGAAGAAGCGGGAACTCATGCGGCGCGGCTCAGCGGGAGGCCGCGGCAGCAGGTGCCGAAGCGGCAGCCGGTGCGCCCGCGGCCGACGCCTGCGGCTGCACCGCGGCGCCCGGCCGCAGCTTCAGCAGGTTGTCGGTGATGACCTGGTCGCCGTCCTTCAGGCCCTTGCGCACGGCCCAGTCGCTGCCCACCCAGTTGCCCAGCTCCACCGGCGTCGGCACGGCCTTGCCGTCCTGCACCGTCCAGACGATCTTGCCCTGCTCGCCGCTGGCCACCGCGGCCTGCGGCACCAGCCAGGCGCGCTGCTGGCCGGCCTGCACCTGGGCCTTGACGAACTGGCCCGGCAGCACCGCAAGATCGGGGTTGGCGAACTCGGCGCGCAGCTGGATCGTGCCCAGCCTGGCGTCGACGGTGGAGCCGGTGAAGTTCAGCCGCCCGGCCACGCCCAGCGGCTGGCCGTCGGACGCGAACAGGCGCACCGCGGCGCCCGACCGACTGCCGGCCTTGAGCTGCGCCAGCTCGCCCTCGCTGAAGGCAAAGCGCACCCACACCGGGTCGGCCTGCGTGATGCGCGTCAGCAGCCCGTCGGCGGGGCTGACGAGGCTGCCCTGCGACTTCTCGGCGCGGCCGCTGATGCCGGCGATGGGCGCGGCCACCGCCGTGTACGACAGGTTGAGCTCGGCGTCGCGCACGCGGGCCTGCGCCGCGGCCGTGGAAGCTTCGGCGTTGCGCAGGTTGGTGGCGGCGTCGTCGGCCTCGCGCTGGGCGATGGCCTGCATCTCGGCCAGCGGCTTCAGCCGCGCGGCCTCGCGCCGGGCCTGGTCCAGCCTGGACTGCTCCTGGGCCAGCGCCGCCTTGGCCTGCGCGAGCGCGATCTCGAAGGGCGCGCGTTCGATGGCGAACATCGGCGCACCGGCGCGCAGGCGGTCGCCTTCGGCATAGAGCTGGCGCTCGAGCAGGCCGGTGACGCGGGCGTGCACCTCCACATCCTTGCTGCCCTCGGCCTGGCCGACGGCGTCGATGAGCAGCGGCACCGTCTGCTGCGTCACCGTGCGCACGCTCACCGGCATCGGCGGCGGCGTG
>CAIWPS010000463.1 GCA_903914615.1 uncultured beta proteobacterium
CGGCGCCAGCGCGCCGATGTCGCTGCGCCCCAGCACGCGCGCGCCGCCCAGGGTGCCGATCTCCAGCATCTCGCGCGCCGACATCGCGGTGGCGCCGCGTGCCACCCGCTGCAGCAGCAGGCCCAGCCGCAGCTCGCCCAGCAGGTGGCCGCTGTCGTTGGACGCCGAACCATCGACGGCGATGCTCACCGGCACGCCGGCGTCGCGCATCGCGCGGATGGGCGCGGCGCCCGAGCCCAGCCGCATATTGCTGCCCGGGCAATGCGCGACACCCGTGCCGGTGCTCGCGAAGAGCGCGATGCCCGCAGCGTCGAGCTTGACGCAGTGGGCATGCCAGACGTCGGGCCCCAGCCAGCCCAGCGCCTCGGCGTACTCGGCCGGCGTGCAGCCGAACTTCTCGCGCGTGTAGGCGATGTCGTTGTCGTTCTCGGCCAGGTGGGTGTGCAGGCTCACGCCACGCTCGCGCGCGAGCAGCGCGGCGTCGCGCATGAGGCCGCGACTGACCGAGAAGGGCGAGCAGGGCGCGACGACGATGCGCTGCATGGCAAAGCGCGCCGGGTCGTGGAAGCCTTCGATGAGGCGCTGCGTGTCCTTCAGGATCGCGGCTTCGTCTTCCACCACCTCGTCGGGCGGCAGCCCGCCCTGGCTCACGCCCACGCTCATCGCGCCGCGCGCGGCATGGAAGCGGATGCCGATCTCGGCCGCGGCATGCAGCGTGTCGTCCAGGCGGCAGGCGCCGGGGAAGAGATAGAGGTGGTCGCTGCTGGTGGTGCAGCCCGACAGCAGCAGCTCGGCGCAGGCGACCTGCGTGGACACCTGCAGCATCTCCGGCGTCAGCCGCGCCCAGATGGGGTAGAGCGTGCGCAGCCAGCCGAAGAGTTCGCAGTCCTGCGCCGCCGGCACGGCGCGGGTCAGCGTCTGGTACATGTGGTGGTGCGTGTTGACGAGGCCGGGGATGACGACCTGGTCGCGCGCGTCGATGACCTCGTCGGCGGTCGCTGGCAAGGCAGCCGTCGGGCCGACGGCCTCGATGACGCCGTCGCGCGCGAAGACGGCGCCGCCGGCGATCTCGCGCCGCGCTTCGTCCATGGTGACGAGCAGCGTCGCGTTGCGGACGAGCAGCGTGCTCATGCGTGCCCCTCGTCCGACGGGTACGTCGGCCGATCCCCCGACGGGTGATGTGCCGGCTTGGGGCGGCCCGGCGCTCGGCCCATCAGTGTGCCTCGGCCGCCTTCGCCGCCGCGATCGTCGCCGCCTCGTCGGCCTTGCCGCCGTTGAAGTACAGGTTCAGCAGCACCGCCGCGATGGCCGTGAGCAGGATGCCCGATTCGAGCAGCGGCGCCAGCGCGTGCGGCATCTGCTGCGACCAGCGCGGCGCCACCAGCGGGATCATGCCGGCGCCGATGGCGATGGCGACGATGTACAGGTTGTGGCGGTTGCCCTTGAAGTCGACGTTGGCCAGGATGCGGATGCCGGTCGCCGCGACCATGCCGAACATCACCAGGCCGGCGCCGCCCAGCACGAACTGCGGTACCGATTCCACCAGCGCCGCCATCTTGGGCAAGAGGCCAAGCACGATCATGATGAGACCGGCTGCGACGCAGACCCAGCGGCTCTTCACGCCGGTGACCCCCACCAGCCCGACGTTCTGCGAGAAGCTGGTGTACGGGAAGGTGTTGAAGAGGCCGCCGATGACCGTGCCCAGGCCGTCGGTGCGCAGACCGGCGGAGAGTTCGGCCTGGCCGAGCTTCTTGCCGGTGATGTCGGCCAGCGCCAGGAACATGCCAGTGGACTCGATCATCACGACGACCATCACCAGCGTCATCGTCAGCACCATCACCGGGTCGAAGGTCGGCACGCCGAAGGCAAAAGGCAGCACGACGTCGAACCACGGCGCCTTGGCGACCTTGTCGAAACCCATCTTGCCTATCGCCACGGCCACGCAGCAGCCCGCGATGATGCCCAGCAGCACCGAGATGTTGGCGACGAAGCCCCTGGCGTAGCGGGAAATCAGCAGGATCACCGCCAGCACGAAGCCGGCCACGGCCATGTTGTCCAGCGCGGCGTAGCTGGCGTTGTCCAGCATCGGCACCGGGCCCAGCTTGAGCATCGGTGCCGAGGCTCCGATGGCCGCTGCCGAGGCAGCGCCCGCCGCCTGCGCCGCCTTGGCGGCATCGACCATGGCGACGAGCTTGGGCACGTCCACGCCCTGTGCCAGGTTGGGCGGCCCGCCCATGGCCCAGCCTATGCCCACGCGCATCAGGCTGATGCCGATGATGGCGATGATGGTGCCGGTGACCACCGGCGGGAAGAAGCGCAGCAGCCGGCTCATCAAGGGTGCGATGACGATGGCGAGCAACCCCGAGCCGATGATGGCGCCGAAGAGGGCGCGTGCCGCGTCGGGCCCGCCGGCACCGGCCATGGCCACCAGCGGGCCGACGGCGGCGAAGGTCACTCCCATCATCACCGGCATGCGCACGCCGAACCAGGGCGTCATGCCCAGCGACTGGATCAGCGTGACCAGGCCGCAGCAGAAAAGGTCGGCCGAGATCAGCATCGCCACCTGGGACG
>CAIWPS010000464.1 GCA_903914615.1 uncultured beta proteobacterium
GCTGGCCGGCCAGCGGCAGCGCGCCGGTGGCGGCCGGCGCCGGCGGTGCCAGGTTCAGCGCCACCAGCGCCGCGCCGTCGCGCGGGCCCAGGGTGGCGCCGCGGGCGGCGACGGTCTTCAGCACGGTGCTGCCGTCGACCACGGCACCGACGCGGAAGGCGCGCGCCGGCTTGCCGTCGACGGCGATCAAGGCCAGGCCCTCGCCGGCGGCTTTCGCAGCGCGCGGCGTCACGACGCCGACGAGCTGGTAGCGGGCGTCCGGGGCCGGCTCGTTCGCGGCCACCACGGCCACCGGCGCTTCGACGCCAAGCAAGCGGCTGAGGTCGCCGCGGGGCACAGGCGCGGTGCTGGCCACCGGCGTGCGCGGCGGCAGCGGCGGGCCGCCGACGAAGAGCTTCAGCCCCCACAGCAGCGCGCATGCCGCCACCAGGGCCCAGACCACGAATGTCGACCAGCGTGCCAGCATGCGCGGATTATGATTCAAGCCACCCTGCCAGAACGGCCGCGCCAGAGCGCCGCGACGTGACGTCCATGACACCCCTGCCCACCCGCTGCACCCGCACTGCCCCCGCCCGCCGCGCCCGCCGCGGCATGCCGGGCTTCACGCTGATCGAGATGATGGTGGTGCTGGTCATCATCGGCGTGCTGGGCGCGCTGATCGTGCCCAACCTGCTGGAGCGTGCCGACGACGCCCGCGTCACCGCGGCCAAGACCGACGTCAACAACCTGATGCAGGCGCTCAAGCTCTACAAGCTCGACAACCAGCGCTACCCCAGCGCCGAACAGGGCCTGGACGCCCTCGTCAAGCGGCCCACGACCGGCGTCGTGCCGCCGAACTGGAAGCCCTACGTCGACAAGCTGCCCACCGACCCCTGGGGCCACCCCTACCAGTACCTGAACCCCGGCCTCAAGGGCGAGATCGATGTCTTCAGCTACGGCGCCGACGGCCAGCCCGGGGGCGAAGGCAAGAATGCCGACATCGGCTCCTGGCAGTAGGGCCAGGCCGCGCCGCGGGCCGGCGCGCGGCTTCACGCTCATCGAGCTGCTGATCGTGATCGCCATCGTGGCCCTCATGGTCGGTGCCGTCAGCCTGGCCCTGCGCGACGGCAACGCCTCGCGGCTGGAAGAGGAAGGTGCCCGCCTGTCGGCGCTGCTCGAGATGGCCCGGGCCGAGGCGCGCGCCGCCGGCACGCCGGTGCGCTGGCAGCCCACGGTGCTGGCCGACGACGGCTCGCAGTTCCGCTTCGTGGGCTTGAGCGTCGGCATCACCGAGGCGCAGTCGCTGCCCACGCGCTGGCTCGACCCCGGCACCACCGCCCAGGTGGTGGGCGCGGCCGCCATCGTGCTGGGCCCCGACGCCATCCTGCCGCCGCAGCAGGTCGTGCTGCGCCTGGCCGACCGCCAGCTCGTCGTCGCCAGCGACGGCCTGGCGCCCTTTGCGGTCGCCGGCGCCGCCGACGCCGCCAGCGTCACCCTCGTTCCCGCGCGATGAAGCGCAGCCGCGGCTTCACGCTGCTGGAAGTGCTGGTGGCGCTGGCCGTGGTGGCCATCGCGCTGGGCGCCGGGCTGCGCGCCACTGGCGTACTCACCGACAACGCCGCCCGCCTGGCCGACGTGGTGGCGGCGCAGTGGTGTGCCGACAACCAGCTCACCGCGATGCGCCTGTCGCACACTTTCCCGGGCGTCGGCGACGCCGACTTCGCCTGCGAGCAGCTGGGCCGCAGCTACCCCGGCAGGCTGGTGACGCAGCCCACGCCCAACCCCAGCTTCCGCCGCGTCGACGCCATCGTCAGCGACGACGCCGGGCATGTGCTGCTGACGCTGTCGACCGTGCTGGCGCGGCAATGAAGCGACGGCCCGCGCAGCCCCCGCGCTGTTCCGGCTTCACGCTGGTCGAGGTGCTGGTGGCGCTGCTCATCATGGCGATCCTGGCGACGCTGGCGTGGCAGGGGCTGGCGGTGATCGTGCGCGGCCGCGACGTCAGCCGCGACGCCATCGACCGCACCGTGCGCCTGGCCACCGTGCTGACGCAGTGGGAGCAGGACCTGCAGGCCCTGTACGACACCGCGCAGGTGCCGGCGCTGAGCTTCGACGGCCAGACGCTGCGGCTGACGCGGCGCACCGACGCCGGCGTGGTGCTGGTGGCCTGGGCGGTGCGCGGCGGCCTGTGGCAGCGCTGGGCCTCGCCGCCGCTGCTGCGCAGCGCCGAGCTGCAGGACAGCTGGATGCGGAGCCAGCAGCTGCAGGGCAGCGAGCCGGGCCAGCTGACGGTGGCCGAGGGCGCCAGCCAGTGGCAGGTGTACTACAACCGCGGCGGCCAGTGGAGCAACGCCCAGTCCACCGGCGACCTGGTGCAGGCGACCACGGTAGCGCTGCCGGCCAGTGCGCCCGCGGCCAGCCCCGCACCCGCCGCAGCGGCCAGCGCGGCGGATGCCGCCGCTTCAGCGCCGGCGCCGCCGGCGGCCCCGACCGCGGTCACGACGCAGGCACCGCGCGAGGCCCTGCCGGACGGCGTGCGGCTCGTCATCACCCTGGAGGCCGGCACGCTCACGCGCGACATCGCCGTCGGCCCCGCCGGATCATGAAGCGCGCCCCGTCGTTCGCGCGCGCCCGCCGCGGTGCGGCCTTGCTGCTGGCGATGATCATCCTGGCCCTCGTCACGACCCTGGCAGCCGGCATGGTGTGGCAGCAGAAGCGCGCGGTGCAGGTGGAAGCGGCCGAGCGCGCGCGCGCGCAGGCGGGCTGGATCCTCACCGGCGCGCTCGACTGGGCGCGTCTGATCCTGCGCGAGGACCTGCGCAGCTCGCAGCAGCGCAGCAGCTTCTACACCGCCGCCAGCGACCCCTGGGCAACGCCGCTGGACGAAGCCCGGCTGTCCAGCTTCCTGGCCAGCGACCAGAGCAACAACGCCGACAGCGGCCCCGAGGCCTTCATCAGCGGCCTCATCACCGACGCCCAGTCGCGCTACAACCTGCGCAACCTCGTCGACGCCACGGGCAAGCCGGTGCCGCTGCAGGTGGCCGCGCTGCAGCGCCTGGCCGACCTGGCCGGCGCCCCTTCCGACACCGCGTCGCTGCTCGCCACGGCGCTGGGGCTGGCGCTGGCGCCGGCGGCCGCGGGCGGCGACCCGCGCGGCCCGCCGATCCGCCCCGCCACCTACGCCGACCTGAACTGGCTGGGCCTGGATGGCGCGACCCTGGCGCGGCTGGCGCCGTATGTCGAATTGTTGCCCTCGGCGACGCCGGTGAATGCCAACACGGCGGCGCGCGAGGTGCTGGTGGCCGCCATCGACGGTCTCGACCTCGGCACCGCCGAGCGCCTGGTGCAGGCGCGCCAGCGTGCGCCTTTCGACAGCCTGGCCGCGCTGCAGGCCCAGCTGCCCAAGGACCTCAAGGCCGACGCGGCGCGCGTCGGCGTGGCCTCGAGCTGGTTCGAGGTCGCCGGCCGACTGCGCCTGGAAGAACGGGTGCTGGAAGAACGTTCGCTGCTGCAGCGTGAGAACGGCACGGTCTTCATCCGCCGTCGCGAACGTCACAGCTTCGCGGCATCGCCACGCTGAAGGCCACAATACGATCTGCCTTCCGGCCCTGTCGTCACGCCCTCCCGCCCTTCCAAGCCGCCGCCGCCACCGATGTCCGTCCTTGCGATCCAGCTCCCGCCGCGCGAGCGCCTGGCCGCCCGCACCGCGGGCCATGAGGCGGCCACGGCGCCGCGTCTGCCCGGCGACTGGCCCTATGTGCTCAGTCACGATGGGCGCAGCGTGACGCAGTCCGGCAGTTGTGCCGCCGCGCTGCTGCCGCGCGCCGACCAGCACGCGCTCGTGCTCTCCGAGGTCGACGTCAGCTGGCACCGCCTGGCGATCCCGAAGGCGCCGGCGGCGCGGCTGCGTTCGGCCCTGCTCGGCGCCATGGAAGAGCGGCTGCTGGAAGACGACGAGGCCCTGCACTTCGCCCTCGCGCCCGGTGCCGTGCCCGGCCAGGTCGGCTGGGTCGCGGTGACGCAGCGGCCGCGACTGGCGGCGGCGCTGGCGGCCTTGGAAGACGCCGGCCTGAGCATCGAACGCGTCGTCGTGCCCGGGCCGCCGGGCGCCGCGCCGCGCGGCCATTTCTTCACCCTGGAGGCCGGCACCGAGTCCTCGCCCTGGCTGGCGCTGTCGCAGGCCGACGGCAACTGCTGCCTGCGCCTGGCCGGTGGCCTGGCGCGCGCGCTGCAGCCGGCGGCCGATGGCGCCGCCGTGCGCTACACCGCCACCCCTGCGGCGGCGGCCGCTGCCGAGCGCTGGCTGGGCGCGCCGGTGGCGTTGCTGACCGACGCCGAGCGGGCGCTCGAAGCCACCCAGGGCACGCTCAACCTGCGCCAGTTCGACCTCGCCGCGCGCCACCGCGGCACACGCGCGATGCGCGAGCTGGGCAAGCGCTTCCTCAGCGCCGAATGGCGGCCCGTGCGCTATGGCCTCGTGGCGCTGGTGGCGCTGCAGCTGGTGGGGCTGAACGTCTACGCCTGGCAGCAGCGCCAGGCCATCGCCGCCAAGCGGCTGGCCATGAACGAGCTGCTCAAGGCCACCCACCCGGGCGTGCGCTCGGTGCTCGACGCGCCGCTGCAGATGGAGAGCGAGACCGAGCGCCTGCGCGCCGCGGCGGGCCGCCCCGGCGAGGCCGACCTGGAATCGTTGCTCGCCGCCGCCGCCATGGCCTGGCCCGACGGCCTGGGCCCGGTGCAGATGCTGCGCTTCGAATCCAGCCGCCTGGTGCTGGCGGCGCCCGGCTGGGCCGAGCCGCAGATGGCGCAGTTCCGCGAGCGGCTGCGCGGTGCCGGCTACACCGCCGAGCTGGCCGAGGGCCGCATCACGGTCGCGCGCGCCGCGACTCGGGGTGCCGCATGAAAGAGGCGCTGCAGTCCCTGCGCACGCGCTGGTACGCGCTGGCGGCGCGCGAGCGCCGGCTGCTGCTGCTGGCGGCCGGCGTCGTGCTGCTGTTCCTGCTCTGGGTGTTGGCGGTGCAGCCGGCCTGGCGCACGCTGGCCACGGCACCGGCCGAGCTGGATGCGCTGGATGCCCAGCTGCAGTCGATGCAGCGCCTGGCCGGCGAAGCCGCCACGCTGCGCGCCACGCCGCCGGTCAACCTGGCCCAGGCCACCGAGGCGCTGCAGGCCGCCACGGCGCGGCTGGGCGACAAGGGCAAGCTGACGATGCAGGGCGACC
>CAIWPS010000465.1 GCA_903914615.1 uncultured beta proteobacterium
GCCGTGACGCAGCAGTTCGACCAGTACGTCAAGCTCAACAAGAAGATCCCGCCCGAGATCCTGACCAGCATCGCCGGCATCGACGACCCGGGTCGCCTGGCCGACACCATTGCCGCGCACCTGCCGCTCAAGCTCGAGGCCAAGCAGGCCGTGCTCGACCTCTTCAGCGTGCCCAAGCGGCTCGAGAAGCTGCTCGAACTGCTGGAGCACGAGGTCGACATCCTGCAGGTGGAAAAGCGCATCCGCGGCCGCGTCAAGCGGCAGATGGAGAAGAGCCAGCGCGAGTACTACCTGAACGAGCAGGTCAAGGCGATCCAGAAGGAACTGGGCGACGGCGAGGAAGGTGCCGACCTGGAAGAGCTGGAGAAGAAGATCAAGGCCGCGCGTATGACCAAGGAAGCGCGCAAGAAGGCCGAGGGTGAGCTGAAGAAGTTGAAGCTGATGTCGCCGATGTCGGCCGAAGCCACCGTGGTGCGCAACTTCATCGACACCCTGGTCGGCCTGCCCTGGGCGAAGAAGACCAAGATCAAGCACGACCTGGCGCATGCCGAGGAGGTGCTGAACGAGGACCACTTCGGCCTCGAGAAGGTCAAGGACCGCATCCTCGAATACCTCGCGGTGCAACAGCGTGTCGACAAGGTGAAGGCGCCCATCCTGTGCCTGGTGGGGCCCCCGGGCGTGGGCAAGACCTCGCTGGGCCAGAGCGTGGCCCGTGCCACCGGCCGCAAGTTCGTCCGCATGGCGCTCGGCGGCATGCGCGACGAGGCCGAGATCCGCGGTCACCGCCGCACCTACATCGGCAGCATGCCGGGCAAGGTGCTGCAGAGCCTGTCCAAGGTCGGTGTGCGCAACCCGCTGTTCCTGCTCGACGAGATCGACAAGCTGGGCATGGACTTCCGCGGCGACCCTTCTTCGGCGCTGCTGGAAGTGCTGGACCCGGAGCAGAACCACACCTTCAGCGACCATTACGTCGAGGTCGACTTCGACCTGTCCGACGTCATGTTCGTGGCCACCAGCAACAGCATGAACATCCCGCCGGCGCTGCTGGACCGGATGGAAGTCATCCGCCTTGCGGGCTACACCGAGGACGAGAAGCTCAACATCGCCCAGCGCTACCTGGTGCCCAAGCAGCGCAAGAACAACGGTGTGAAGGACCACGAGGTCGACATCACCGAAAGCGGCCTGCGCGGCATCATCCGCTACTACACGCGGGAAGCCGGCGTGCGCAGCCTGGAGCGCGAGATCAGCAAGATCTGCCGCAAGGTCGTGAAGGGCCACCAGTTGAAGCAGTACGAAGGCCAGGTCGTCGTCACCGAAGACAACCTCAACGACTTCCTGGGCGTGCGCAAGTTCGACTTCGGCCGCACCGAGAAGAAGAACCAGGTTGGCCAGGTGGTCGGTCTGGCCTGGACCGAGGTCGGCGGCGACCTGCTGACGATCGAGGCCACGGTGATGCCCGGCAAGGGCAACATCATCCGCACCGGCTCGCTGGGCGACGTGATGAAGGAGTCGGTCGAGGCTGCGCGCACGGTGGTGCGCTCGCGCGCCGCACGCCTGGGCCTGAAGGACGAGATCTTCGAGAAGCGCGACATCCACATCCACGTGCCCGACGGCGCCACGCCCAAGGACGGGCCGAGTGCAGGCGCGGCGATGACGACGGCGCTGGTCTCGGCGCTGTGCGGCATCCCCGTGCGCGCCGACGTGGCGATGACGGGCGAGATCACGCTGCGCGGCGAGGTCACGGCCATCGGCGGGCTGAAGGAAAAGCTGCTGGCGGCACACCGGGGCGGCGTCAAGACCGTCCTGATCCCTGAAGAGAACGTCAAGGACCTGCAGGACATTCCGGAGAACGCCAAGAACCACCTCGAGATCGTGCCCGTGCGCTGGATCGATCAGGTGCTGGAGATTGCCCTGGAAAGGGCGCCGCAGCCGCTGGTCGAGGAAGAGGCCGTGGCGGCCGTTCCTGACGCGACCGCGGAGGTCGTTGCGCCGGTGGCTGCAGGCGATGGGCTGCCGCACTGACGCCGTTGCCAAGAGCGCTGAAATGAACCTATAATGCGAGGCTAAACGCACTGCTGAAGAAGCAGTGCAACGAAGTCACAGCGCGGGAATAGCTCAGTTGGTAGAGCGCAACCTTGCCAAGGTTGAGGTCGGGAGTTCGAGCCTCCTTTCCCGCTCCAGATCGCTCGACGAAAAGGGAAGCTTCGGCTTCCCTTTTTGCTAGCATCTGCAGGGTTATCGGCGATTGAGGGCCATGGCGCGATAGCAAAGCGGTTATGCAACGGATTGCAAATCCGTCCAGTCCGGTTCGACTCCGGATCGCGCCTCCACCGTTTCCCGGGCCGCATGCGCTCGGAGCCCTGTCCGTTGGCAGCCCTCGGCTGCCGTTCGCCGCGACCTGATGTCGTTTCGTCGCCGGCCTGGGCTTCTTGCCGGCGGCTCGCGTTACGCTCGCGGCTTTACGTTTCTTCGCCGGTCGCGCCAGCGCCGCCGACACCCGCCTCCATGCGACCAGCACTGCTCGTCGCGGCCATCGCCGCGCTCCTCCTGTCCGCCTGCAACCAGGCCGCCGCGCCCCCTGCCACGGCGCCATCCGCCGCAGCGAAGTCCGCGGCGCCGACGCTGCTGCTGGCGGCTGTCGACCTGCGCACGCTGCAGCCCAGCACCCTTTCCAGCGGCCCCGTCGTCACCGGCTCGGTACAGCCCGAGCGCCGCGCCGATCTGCGTGCCGAGGTCGCCGCGGTGGTGTTGCAGGTGTTGAAGGACAACGGCGAAGCCGTGCGCGCGGGCGACCTGCTGGTGCGCCTGGACGACACCGCCATCCGCGACAGCCTGACTTCGGCCGAGGAGGCCGTGCGCGCGTCGTCGCAGGCCTTCGAGCAGTCCGAGCGCCAGGTGCAACGGCTGAAGACGCTGCAGCAGCAGGGCATGACCTCGCTGCAGGCGCTGGAAGACGCCGAGGTGCGCCGCAACAACGCACAGAGCGACCTCGTCGCGGCCAAGTCGCGCGTCGTCTCGGCGCGCCAGCAGCTGCAGCGCACGGGCGTGCGTGCGCCCTTCGATGGCATCGTCAGCGAGCGCAAGGCCTCGGCCGGCGACACCGTGCAGGTGGGCAAGGAACTGCTGAAGGTCATCGACCCGCGCAGCATGCGCTTCGAAGGCCTGGTCTCGGCGGACCGCAGCCAGGAACTCAAGGTCGGCCAGAACGTCAGCTTCCGCGTCAACGGCTACACCCAAGGCGACTTCAGCGGCCGCCTGCGCCGCATCGACGCCGCGGCCAATGCGACGACGCGGCAGGTGGCCGTGATCGTCGATTTCGTCGACGCCGCGAAGGCGCCGCGCGTGGCCGGGCTGTTCGCGGAAGGGCGTGTCGAGACCGGCAGCACCCAGGCGCTGATGGTGGCCGAATCGGCGCTGGTGCGCGCGGGCGATGCGGCTTCGGTCTGGCGCGTCGAAGGCGCGACGGTCAGGAAGGTCGCCGTGCGCCTGGGCGACCGCGACGCCCGCAGCGGCGAGGTGCCGGTGCTGGCAGGCCTGGCCGTCGGCGACCGCATCCTGCGCAACCCGGGCAGCGCGCTCGTCGATGGCCAGAAGGTCGAGTTCGCGGCAGCGACGGCGGCCGATGCGGCTTCGGCGCCGCCCGCCTTCGCGGCTTCGAAGTAAGGAGGCGACATGTTCCTCTCCGAATTCAGCGTCAAGCGCCCGATCGCGATGGTGGTCATCATCATCGCGCTGATGGCGCTGGGCCTGCTCGCGCTGTCCAAGCTGCGCGTCAACCAGTTTCCCGACGTCGAGCAGCCCGTGCTCAACGTCAACATCCCTTATCCCGGCGCCAGCCCCGACACGGTGGAGCGCGAGGTCATCAACCGCGTCGAGAAGGCGATGCAGGGCATCGCCGGCGTCACCGACATCCGGTCCACCGCCAGCGAGGGCAACGCGCGGCTGACGCTGATCTTCAACTTCGACAAGAACCTGATCGAGGCCGCGGACGAGGTGCGCAATGCCATCGGTTCGGTGCGCTACAAGCTGCCGACCGAGATCCGCGAGCCGGTGCTGCAGCGCTTCGACCCCTCTTCGCAGCCCATCATGCAGCTGGCGCTGTCATCTTCGACGCAGAGTTTTGCCGCCATTTCGCGCCTGGCCGAGGACCAGCTGGCCGACCGCTTCCGCGCGCTCAATGGCGTGGCGGTGGTAACGGTGAACGGCTCCCTCAAGCGCGAACTGAGCGTGCTGCTGCGCGCCGAGAAGCTGCGCGAATACGAGGTCAGCGTGACCGAGGTGGTGGCGGCGCTGCGGGCGCAGAATGCCACCGCGCCGGTGGGCAAGGTGCGTGGCGCGCTCGAAGACCAGAGCATCCGCCTCGTCGGCCGCATCGAGTCGCCAGCCGCCTTCGGCCAGATCGTCATCAAGCGCCGCGGCAACGAGCTCGTGCGCCTGGCCCAGGTGGCCGAGGTGCAGGACGGCTTCGCCGAGATCGGCGGCTTCTCGGTGCGCAGCGGCCACCCCAACGTCGGCATCTCGGTGACGCGGACACGCGAGGCCAGCACCGTCAGCGTCGCCAAGGCGGTGCGCGAGACCGTGGCCGACATCGGCAAGACGCTGCCCGAAGGCACGAAGTTGGAAGTGACGCAGGACGGTGGCGAACAGGCGCAGAGCAGCCTGAACAACGTCGTCGACGCGCTGGCCTTCGGCGCCGGGCTGACGATCTTCGTCGTCTACGTCTTCCTGAACTCTTGGCGCTCGACGCTGATCACGGCGCTGTCGCTGCCGACCTCGGTCATCGCCGCCTTCATCGCCGTCTGGCTGTGCGGCTTCACGCTCAACTTCATGAGCCTGCTGGGCCTGAGCCTGGCCATCGGCGTACTCATCGACGACGCCATCGTGGTGCGCGAGAACATCGTGCGCCACATGGAGCTGGGCGAGGACCGCCGCACCGCGGCACTCAACGGCACCGCCGAGATCGGGCTGGCGGTGGCGGCCACCACCTTTTCCATCGTCGCCGTGTTCATCCCGGTGGCCTTCATGCCCGGCGTCTCGGGCGAATGGTTCCGGCCCTTCGGCCTGACCGTGGTGGCCAGCGTGCTGGTGAGCCTGTTCATCAGCTTCACGCTCGACCCCATGCTCTCGGCCTACTGGGGCGACCCGCCAGGGCACCATGCCGCGCCCAAGAAGGGCATCAGCAGGCTGCTGGCGCGCTTCAACGACTGGTTCGACCACCAGGCCGACCGCTACGGCCGCGTCATCGCCTGGGCGCTGCACCACCGGCGCTGGATGGCGCTGTTCGCGGTTGCCAGCCTGGTCGGTGCGCTGGCCCTGCACTACCGCTTCGGCGGCTCCAGCTTCCTGCCCTCGGCCGACGCCGGCATCATCGCGGTGGACGTGCGCACGCCCTCCAGCAGCAGCCTGGAATACGCGCGGCTGAAGGTCGAGGCCGTGGCAGCCCTGGCGCGGTCGATGCCCGAGACGGCGGCCACCAACAGCTACGTCAACCCGGGCGGCGGCCGCGTCTATGTCGACATCGGCAAGAGCACGAAGCGCCAGCGCTCGGCGATCGAGATCGGCAACGAGCTGCGCACGCTGGCGGCGCGCCTGGTCGGTGCCGAGTACGTGGTGCTGGACGACCTCAACAACGGCGCCCAGAAGCCGGTGCAGATCCGCTTCACCGGCACCGACACGCGGCGGCTGCTCGAGATCACCAACCGCTTCATGGACAAGCTGCGCCAGGTGCCGGGCGCGGTCGACGTGGGCCTGTCGGAGCAGGACCCGCAGGCCGAGATGAAGATCGAGCTCGACCGTGGCCTGGCCAACACCCTGGGCATCTCGGCCAACGACGCGGCCCAGGCCCTGCGCGTGGCCTTCGCCGGCGTCGAGGCCGGCGACTGGGTGGACCCGACCGGCGAGACACGCGACGTCTCGATCCGCCTGCACCCCGACGACCGCGTCGACGCCGGCAACATCGAACGCCTGCCGATCGCCGTCAGCGGCAGCAACCTGATGGTGCCGCTGGAGCAGATCGCGCGCGTCACCATGGGCAAGGGGCCGTCGCAAATCCAGCATGCCGGCGGCAAGCGCACCATCAGCGTCGCCGCCAACGCGCAGGGCCGCGCGGCAGGCGAAGTCACGGCCGAGGCGATGAAGATCGCCCGCGCCATGGACTACCCGCCGGGCTTCGGCCTGGAACTGGCCGGCGCATCGAAGGACCAGCAGGAGCTGTTCCGCGAGATGTTCATCGCCCTCGTCATGGGCATCGCGCTGATGTACCTGATCCTGGTGATGCAGTTCGGCTCCTTCACGGCGCCGCTGGCGGTGATGCTGTCGCTGCCGCTGAGCCTGATCGGCGTCGTCATCGCGCTGCTGCTCACCGGTGGCACGCTGAACCTGATGAGCTTCATCGGCGTCATCATGCTGATGGGCCTGGTGGCCAAGAACGCCATCCTGCTGCTCGACGCCGCGCGCGTGCGCGAGCACGAGGGCATGGTCCGCGAAGAGGCGCTGATGGCTGCCGGCCGCAAGCGCCTGCGGCCCATCCTGATGACGACCTTCGCCCTCATCGCCGGCATGCTGCCGGTGGCCATCGGGGTGGGCGAGGGCGGCGAGTTCTACCGCCCGATGGCGGTGGCCATCATCGGCGGCACCATCACCAGCACCTTCCTGACGCTGCTCGTTATCCCGAGCTTCTACGACAGCATCGAGACCTCGCGCGACCGCGCCTTCGCCAAGTTCCGCCGCCGCAACGCGCGCTGGAACACGGTGCTGGCCTTCGTCGTCACGCTGGGCGAAGCCGTGCTCACCTTGCTCGGCCTGCGGCTGCTGTGGCGCAGCATGCTGCGCCTGGCGGGCTGGCTGGGCGGCCTGCTGCGGCGCCGCCAGCCGGTCTGAGCCTCAGGGGCCGATGGCGAAGACGTCCACGGCGTTGGCCTTGCCGCGCAACGCCGCTGCGCCCAGCGGCGTGACGGCCACGCCGTCGGCCAGGGCCGCGCGCGTGGCGCCGTCGATGAGGATGGCCCGCTGCGCCACCTTGGTGTGGGTCTCCAGCCGTGCCGCCAGGTTCACGGTATCGCCGATGCAGGTGTAGGTGGCGCGCTGCTGCGTGCCGGTGTAGCCGGCCACGACCTCGCCGGTGGCGATGCCGATGCCGATGGCGATCGGCGACTGGCCAGCGGCCACGCGGTCCTGGTTCAGCTGGCCGACGAGCTCGATCATCTCCTGCGCCGCGCGCACCGCCGCGCCGCCATGGTCGGCCAGCGGCAGCGGCGCGCCGAAGAGCGCCATCAGGCCGTCGCCCACCATCTGGTTGACGACGCCGCCCTGGGCGCTGATGGCGTCGAACATCAGCGTGTAGTAGGTGTTCAGCAGCTCGATGGTGTCCTCGGGGCTCTGCCTTTCCACCAGCGCCGTGAAGCCGCGGATGTCGCTGAACATCACCGTGGCCAGCACGCGCTTGCCGCCCAGCGCGAAGCCGCTCTGCTGCAGGTCCTGCGCCACCTCGGCGGTGGCGAAGCGGCGCACCAGGTCGCGCTGCAGGTCGCGCAGCCGCTTCTTCTCCAGGCTGGCGTTCAGCCGCGCCTTCAGCAGCACCGGGTTGACGGGCTTGGCGAGGTAGTCCTCGGCGCCGAGCTCGATGCAGCGCACGACGTTGTTCAAGCCTTCCAGCGCCGAGGTGACGAGCACCGGCAGGTCGCGCAATGCCGGGTCGGCGAACATCTGCGTCAGCACCTCGAAGCCGTCCATCTCGGGCATCGCGATGTCCAGCAGCACGAGGTCGAATGCCTGCTCGCGCATCAGCGCCAGCGCGACGCGGCCGTTCTCTGCGCTGGTGACGCGGTGGCCCAGCAGCTGCACGCTGCGCGCCAGCAGCAGGCGGTTGACCTTGTTGTCCTCGACCAGCAGGACGCGCGCGCCGGCCTCAGCCATGGCGCAGCCGCTCCAGTTCGGCCGCGGCCTGTGCGTAGGCGGCTTCCAGCGCTTCCAGCGCGCCCGCTGGGGCGGGCAGCGCGCCCAGCTCCAGCGCACGCGCCTGCTCGCCCAGGGCCAGGGCGCCGAAGGTCTGGGCGTTGGTCTTCAGCGAATGCGCGGCGCGGCGGAAGCGCTGGGCGTCGCCTCCAGCCTGGGCGTCGCGCAATTCGGCCAGCAGCGTCGGCGCTTCCTCGAAGAAGGTGCCCACGAGTTCGTCGACGAACTCGGCGCCGGCGGCGGCCTGCAGTTCCTCGAAGGTGTTCAGGTCGATGATGGAGCGGCTCATCTCAGGTGTCCTTGCGCGGCGTGGCTTGAAGCAGGGCGGCGACCAGCGCGTCGACGCGGATGGGCTTGGTCACGTAGTCGTCCATGCCGGCGGCCAGGCAGGCCTCGCGGTCGCCCTGCATGGCGTTGGCGGTCATCGCCACGATGCGCGGGCACTGGCCGGGTGGCGACTTCGCGGTGATGCGCCGCGACGCTTCCAGCCCGTCCATCTCCGGCATCTGCACGTCCATCAGCACCACGTCGTAGGGCTGGCGGTCGACGCTCTGGATGGCCTCGATGCCGTTGCTGGCGACGTCGGCGCGGTAGCCCATCTGCGACAGCAGCCGCAGCGCCAGCTTCTGGTTCACCACGTTGTCCTCGGCCAGCAGGATGCGCAAGGGGTGGCGCGTGGCCAGCGTGGCGTCGATGGCCGGCCGTGCCGGCTCGACCCTGCGCGGCGTGGCGTCGTGCACCAGCAGGCTGGCCAGAGTGTCGAAGAGCTGGCTCTGGCGCAACGGCTTGGCCAACTGGGCCGCGAACAGCGCATCGCCGGCCTCGCGCCGGCCGCCGCTGGTGAAGAGCACCAGCGGCAGTGCATGGCCTTCGGCGCGGATGCGCCGCGCCAGGGTGGCGCCGTCCATGCCGGGCATGTGCATGTCGATGATGGCGAGGTCGAAGCGGTCTGCGGCCAGCATCGCCGGCGCCCGCCCGGGGTCGGCCGTGTCCTGCACCACCATGCCCCACTTGGCGGTCTGCAGCGCGAGGATGCGGCGGTTGGTGGCGTTGTCGTCCACGACCAGGATGCGCCGGCCCTTCAGCGCCGGCTGCTCGCCGACGAAGTCTCGCCGGGCGCCCTGCGGCAGCGCGGCCCGGGGCGCAAGGATGTCGAAGCGGAAGATGCTGCCTCGGCCCGGACCCGCGCTCTCGGCGGCCATCGTGCCGCCCATCAGCTCGGCCAGCAGCTTGCTGATGGCCAGGCCCAGCCCGGTGCCGCCGTACTTGCGCGTCGTGCTGCTGTCGGCCTGGCTGAACTTCTGGAACAGCCGCGACAGCCCCTCGGCGTTCAGGCCGATGCCGGTGTCCCGCACCGCGAAGCCCAGTCGGTCGCCATCGGCAGTCACGGTCAGCACCACTTCGCCCGCCTCGGTGAACTTGACCGCGTTGGACAGCAGGTTCAGGAGGATCTGGCGCAGCCGCGTCACGTCGCCGACGATCGCCGCGGGCACCTCGCCCTCGAACACATAGGCCAGGTCCAGGTGCTTCTCGGCGGCGCGGCCGGCAATGAGGTCGAGCGCCGACTCGACGCATTCACGCAGGTCGAAGGGCTGGCGCTCGATGTCCATGCGCCCGGCCTCGATCTTCGAGAAGTCCAGGATGTCGTTGATGATGGTCAGCAGCGCATCGCCGCTGTCTCGGATGGTGGCGGCGTAGTCGCGCTGCTCGTCGGAAAGCGGTGTGTCCAGCAGCAGGCCGCTCATGCCGATGACGGCGTTCATGGGCGTGCGGATCTCGTGGCTCATCGTGGCCAGGAAGGCGCTCTTGGCCTCGTTGGCCGTCTCGGCAGCGGCGCGCGCCTCCTGCGTCTCGTTGAACAGCCGCGCGTTCTCGATCGCGATCACCGCCTGGTCGGCGAAGGACTGGGCCAGCGCGATGTCGGCGTTGCTGAAGGGCTCGGGCTTGTCGCGCTGGAAGACCAGCACACCCAGCGCGTCCTGATCGCTGCCACGCAGCAAGGGCATCATCAGCGAGGCGCGGCAGCCGGTCTGGCGCTGCACGGCCTGCTCGTGCTCGGGCAGGTCCACCGCCGACCAGTCCGGGATGTGCAGCGGCTTGCGGGCCATCAGCGCTCGCGAAGGGAAGTTGTCCGCCGCGTCCAGCGGAACCTGTCCGAACTTGCCCGGCGAGAGGCCATCGGCCCTGGCGCTGCGCATGGCCACCAGAACTTCACCCTCGCGCCGCAGGAAGGCCGTGCGGTGGCAAGCCAGCAATTGCCGCGCCGTGCTGACGATCACGTCCACCACCGGCATCACGTCGGTGGGCGACTGGCTGATGACGCGCAGGATGTCGGCACTCGCGGTCTGGCGCTGCAGCGCCGCCTGCGTCTCGTCGAAGAGCCGCGCGTTCTTCAGCGCCACCGTGGCCTGCTGCGAAAGCCCGACCAGGAATTGCAGCGCCCGTTCGTCGAAGGGCTGCCCGCCTTCGCGCCAGACGACCATGGCGCCCAGCACCTCCTCGGCGGACTTCAGCGGCACGACCATGATGCGCTCGTCGCTGCGCGCGGGCGTGCCGGGGATCTGCAGGGTGCGGGTGTCTGCGGCGGCGTCGTTGACGAACTCGGCGCGGCCGTCCTGCAACAGGCTGCCGATGATGCCGTGGCCGGGTTCGACGGTGGCGGCCTTGATCGCCTCGGCGATATCGCCCAGCGCGACGATGGCGCGGAAGCGGCTGCCGCCCTCGTCTGGGATGAAGATGGCGCTGTTGGCCGCCTGCAGTAGCTGCTTGGCGTGGTGGGCGATGCCGTGCATCACGCGCGGCAGGTCCAGCGTCGACGAGAGCTCGCGGCCGACCTCGGCCAGCGCCGCGGCTTCGCGCGCGTTGCGCCGGGTCTCGTCGAAGAGGCGCGCCTTCTCCAGTGCCACGCCCATGCTGGCGGCCACCGTCGCCAGCAGGTTCACGGCGCCGGCGTCGAAGGCGTCCTCTTGCTCGGTGCTTTCGATGCGGATCGATGCCCGCAGCTCGCCGACGATCAGCAGCGGCGACCACACCATGCTCAGCGGCGGTGCCTTTCCCGGCTCGGGCTGCCAGCCCGCCGCGTGCATCTCGGCCGGATTGCGCAAGACCAGCGGTTTGCCTTCGGCCAGCTGGCGTGCCACGAGGCCGCCGGCGCCCTGCGTTGCAAAGGACGACGGTGGCTGGCGTAGGCCACCTTCCACGTCGTAGAGCACGTGCACGCGGTCGGCCCCGGCGTCGCGCCAGTAGATCCTCAGGCGGCTGGTCTTGAACAGGGGCAGCAGGCGGTCGCCCACCGCATCGACGACGCCCTGGAAGTGCGGCGCTGCGCTGACGGCCTGCTGGATGCCGTTGATCACCGCCAGCTCGGCGCTGCGGCGCTCGGTTTCCTTCAGCAGGCGCTGCGTCTCCTCGAACAGCCGCGCGTTCTCCAGCGCCGTGCCCATGCTGGCCGCCACGGTCGACAGCAGGCGCACCTGCGATTCGCTGAAGGCGTCTTCGCGCTCGTAGTTCTCGAGGATGACCGTGCCCAGGAAGCGCTCGCCGGCGAACATCGGCACGAACACCGACGACAGGCTCATGTCGGTGCCTTCGAAGTGGTGCAGCTCCATCGCGGCGAAGTCGGTGCGGTGCCTGATGAGCACCGGCCGGCGCTCCAGCAGGGCCTTGTCGATCGGGCGCTGCAGCGTGTCCGGTATCGGCGCCGGAAAGCTCCGCACGCCGTGCTCGTAGGTGTACAGGATGTGACGCATCGCCGTCGCGTCGTCGCGCCAGGTGATCATCAGGTCGCCGGTGTCGAACACCTCGCGCAGCTTGTCGCCGACGAGGTCGACAATGGCCTGGAAGTTGAGTTCGGCGCCCACGCCCTGCTGGATGCCGTTGATCACCGCCAGCTCGGCGTTGCGCTGCTCGGTCTCCTTCAGCAGGCGCTGGGTCTGGTCGAACAGCTGCGCGCTCTGCAGCGCCATGCCCATGGCCGCGCAGACGGTGTCGAGCAGCCGCAGCGCATCGGGGCCGAAGGCGTTCTCGCGCTCGAAGTTGTCGATGCCGACCACCGCGATGACGCGCCCCGCCGCCACCACGGGCGCGCGCATGTCGGACTTCGGCAGGTCGGTGCCCGCCACGGCCCCACCCGTCCCGGCCATCGAATTCATGGCCACGGCGCGGCGCTCGCGCAGCATCCGCGCATTGCGTTCGCTGCGGGCCAAGGTGAACGGCGCCACATCCCGGCGCCGGATGCCGTGCTCGTAGAAGTAGGCAAAGGTGCAGATCTCGGTGGCCTCGTCGAACCAGCAGATCCCGATGTCGCCGGTGGCGAAGACCTCGCGCAGCTTGTCGCCCACCAGGTCGATGATGGCGTTGAGGTCCAGCTGCGCCACCAGGCCCTGCTGGATGCTGTTGATCACGGCCAGCTCGGCCGCGCGCTGCCCGGCGCTGGCCTGGGCCTCGCGGGCCGCGGCGCTGCCATCCGCCAGCTTGCGCTCGAGCCCTTCGATCGTGCGCAAGCGGCTCAGTGCGACGGCGGCGTGCGCGGCGAAGGCGGCCAGCCGCTGGCGGTCGCTTTCCAGCAGGCGGCCGTAAGGGCCTTCGACATCGGCGTACAGCACGCCGATCTGCTGCCCCGGTGCCACCAGCGGTGCAACGAGGCAGCTGCGCTGGTCGAACGCCGCTGCGCCCTCGGGGCCGTGGCGCAGGGCCGCGGCGCCTGTGAGGCGGGCTTCGTCCAGCCAGGGCGAGACGGCCTTCAGCAGCGCCCGGGCCGATTCGCCCGGCGGCAGGCGTTGCGCCGCGATGCCTTCGTCGCCTTCCAGCACCAGCAGGACACGCTGCGCGCCGAGCAGCTCTGCCACTTCCGCGACGACCAGCTCGCGCCATGGGGCGCTGGTCTGCAGGGCGTGCAGGCGCAGCTCCGGCGTGCCCGGCGACGCGGCATGTCCGTCAGGGCCGCTGCTGCCAGGGCGGCCTTGCCCCTGCGCGCGGACCTTCGAGGGCCTGCGCTCGGGCGACGCCATCTTCTTCCTTGCTTTCACGTCGCTGGGGGTGGGGGCCGGGATGTGCGCAGTCTATCGGGCCAGACCGGCAAGGCACGGCGGCCCGCACGCAAGGCGGCCCGCAACGGCCGTCATGCCGGTGCGGGCCGCCGGGGGGCGAGCCGAAGGAGCGAGCTCAGTGGTCCGAGCGGCGGGCGGAAGCCAGCTGCTGCGCCGGGGCCGGGGCGCGTTCCAGCGTCAGCCTGATGCGGTCGGCGTAGCCGTCGCTGCCGGTCTCGAAGACCAGGCCCATGCTGCCGTCCGTGGCGCGCAGTTCGCCGTTGCGGGCCACCCGCAGCATTGTCACGGGTTCGCCGTCCAGCCTCGCCGCGAGGCTGGCGCCACGCGGCGACAGCACAAGCAGGCGGCCGTCGGACATGCGGTACTGGCCCACCAGTGCATGGGCCTCGTTGCCGAAGAGGCCGCGCATCGGCGTGGCGGTGATGGAGACCGTCTCGACGTTGCCGCCGGCATGGGCGGCGCCCATCGCGGCAACGAAGGCCGTGGTGGCGAGGATGCGGAGGAAGGGCTTGGACATGGTGATGACTCCCTGAACGTTGAAGGCGCTGTAACCGCTGGGTGCACGCCGCTGCGCCATGCAGCGTGCCGGACCGCAGTCCGCTGGCGGGTCGCTCGCCCGGTGTGCACGGCAGCGGTGGGGCCGCTGCCTGAGATCCGGTTCGCGCGATCTGCCATGGGCCCACTGTGGCCGCAACGGGCGGACCTGACAGTGCGGTTTGGCTGTCAGGATGGGTGAGGTTTCACCTCCAGGGAGCCTGCTTCGACGACCCTGCAGCGGCGTTGAGGTCCATGCCGATGCGGCTGCCCTGTGCTGGACTAGCATCCGGCGATGACCGGGCCTGCCGACGCCACACTTGCCAGCGCTGCGCTCTGCGATGCCGTGCAGCTGCACGCGCGGCGTGCCGGGGCCGAGATCATGGCGGTCTACGCCGAGGCGTTCCAGACGCGCAGCAAGGCCGATGGCTCGCCTGTGACCTGGGCCGACGAGCGCGCAGAGCAGCTCATCGTGCCGGCGCTCCAGGCGTTGACGCCCGGGCTGGCGGTGATTGCCGAAGAAGCTGCTTCGCGCCACGTGCCCGAGGTTCCGGCGGGCGCATTCTGGCTCGTCGACCCGCTGGACGGCACGCGAGAGTTCGTCGCCCGCAACGGCGAGTTCACCGTGAACATCGCGCTCATCGAAGCAGGTGTCCCGGCGCTGGGCGTCGTCTTCGTGCCGGCCCAGGACATCCTCTATGCCGGCGTGCTGGGGCAGGGCGCCTGGGTGGAAGCAGGCGCGACGCGGCGGACCATCGCCTGCCGGCGGCCGCCGGCCGAAGGCCTGACGCTGGCCTGCAGCCGCTCGCATGGCGACGAGGCCGCGATGGCGGCCTGGCTGCAGGCCCAGCCCGGCCCACCGGCCATCGCCGCGCGCATCAGCGCCGGCTCGTCGCTGAAGTTCGGGCTCATCGCCGCCGGCCAGGCCGACATCTACCCGCGGCTGGGCCCGACGATGGAGTGGGACACCGCCGCCGGCCACGCCGTGCTGGCCGCGGCCGGCGGCCAGGTCAGCGACCTGCAGGGCCGGCCGCTGCGCTATGGCAAGCCGGGCTGGCGCAACCCGCATTTCGTGGCCCGCGGTGCGGGCTGACCGATGCTGGGAAACCCCCCTGCCGGTCGCCACGGACCGGCTCCTAGAATCGCGCTCGATCTCCCTGAAGGACAGCCCGCATGCCCACCTCTCGCCGCGCCCCGGCCCCAGCGACACCGGCCGACGACACGGGCAGCGCCGGCGGCCCGGTGCGTACGCTGAAGAAGTACCCCAACCGGCGCCTGTACGACACCCGCACCAGCAGCTACATCACCCTGGCCGACGTCAAGCAGATGGTGCTGGGCGGCGAGGACTTCGAGGTGCGCGACGCCAAGACCGGCGACGACCTCACGCGCAGCATCCTGCTGCAGATCATCCTGGAAGAAGAGTCGGGCGGCGTGCCCATGTTCAGCACCACCACGCTGAGTCAGATCATCCGCTTCTACGGCCACGCCATGCAGGGCGTGATGGGCACCCTGCTCGAGAAGAACATGGCCGCCTTCGCCGAGCTGCAGGCGCAGTTCCTGAACCAGGGCAAGGGCCTGTACGACCCCAAGCACCTCGCCCCCGAGGTCTGGACGCAGTTCATGACCGGCCAGGCGCCCGCGCTGAAGGGCATCATGGACAGCTACCTCGAACAGAGCCGCAGCGTGTTCGAGAAGATGCAGCAGGCGGGCTCGCTCTTCCCCGGCATCCCGGGCTTCCCGCCGGCCAAGAAGTGAGGCCTTGAAGGGCCGCCGGGCGCGATGCCTGAAAATCGCGCCATGACCCCCATCCCCACCGTCGGCTTCGTCTCGCTCGGCTGCCCCAAGGCGCTGACCGATTCCGAGCTCATCCTCACGCAGTTGCGCGCCGAAGGCTACGAGACCTCTCGCACCTTTGCCGGCGCCGACCTCGTCATCGTCAACACCTGCGGCTTCATCGACGATGCGGTGAAGGAAAGCCTGGACACCATCGGCGAGGCGCTGGCGGCCAACGGCAAGGTCATCGTCACGGGCTGCCTCGGCGCCAAGAGCGGCGACGACGGCGGCAACCTGGTCCGCCAGATGCACCCCAGCGTGCTGGCCGTGACCGGGCCGCACGCGACGCAGGAGGTGATGGACGCCGTGCACCTGCACGTGCCCAAGCCGCACGACCCCTTCGTCGACCTGGTGCCGGCGGCACGCGCGGAATTCCGGGGCATTGCGGGCATCAAACTCACGCCGCGCCACTACGCCTACCTGAAGATCAGCGAGGGCTGCAACCACCGCTGCACCTTCTGCATCATCCCCAGCATGCGCGGCGACCTGGCGTCGCGACCGGTGGGCGACGTGCTGGCCGAGGCGCGCGCGCTGTTCGAGTCGGGCGTGAAGGAGCTGCTGGTGGTCAGCCAGGACACCAGCGCCTACGGTGTCGACGTGAAGTACCGCACCGGCTTCTTCGACGGCCAGCCGGTGAAGACCAGGCTGCTGGAGCTGTGCACCCGGCTGGCCGAGCTGGCCGAGCCGCACGGCGCGTGGGTGCGGCTGCACTACGTCTACCCCTACCCCAGCGTCGACGAGGTGCTGCCGCTGATGGCATCGGGCCGCGTGCTGCCCTACCTGGACGTGCCCTTCCAGCACGCCCACCCCGATGTGCTGCGGCGCATGAAGCGGCCGGCCAGCGGCGAGCGCAACCTCGAACGCCTGCAGGCCTGGCGCGCGCTGTGCCCCGAGATCGTCGTGCGCTCGACCTTCATCGCCGGCTTCCCCGGCGAGACCGAGGCCGAGTTCGAAACCCTGCTGGACTTCGTGCGCGAGGCGCAGATCGACCGCGCCGGTTGCTTCGCCTACTCGCCGGTGCAGGGTGCCGCGGCCAACCAGCTGCCGGGCATGCTGCCGGCCGAAGTGCGCGAGGAACGCCGCGCCCGCTTCATGGCCGTGGCCGAGGAGGTCTCGGCGGCGAAGCTGCGCCGCCGCGTCGGCGCCACGATGCAGGTGCTGGTGGACCACGCTCCGGCGCTGGGCCGCCGCGGCGGCGTCGGCCGCAGCTACGCCGACGCGCCCGAGATCGACGGCCTGGTGCGGCTGCTGCCGCCCGAGAAGGCATCCAAGACGCTGAAGGTGGGCGAGTTCACGCGCGCCCGTGTCGTCGCCACCGAAGGCCACGACCTCGTCGCCCTGCCCATCTGAGGAGAGCCCGCAACATGCCCCGCGACCTGGCCACCGAACTCGTCCACCACGACTACCGGCCGCCCGCCGGCTTCGAGGCCCCGCAGCCCGGTGTCTTCAAGGCCTCGACCGTGATCTTCCCCAGCGTCGCCGCGGTGCGCCACCGCGACTGGCGGCACAAGACCGGCTACACCTACGGGCTGCACGGCACGCCCACCACCTTCCTGCTCGAGGAGCGGATTGCGGCGCTGGAAGGGGGCCGGTTCTGCTGCCTCGTGCCCAGCGGTCTGGCCGCGGTGACGCTGGTGGGCCAGGCGCTGCTGTCGCAGGGCGACGAGGTGCTGCTGCCCGACAACGTCTACGGCCCGAGCCGCGAGTTCGCGCGCAATGAGCTTGCACGCTGGGGCATCGCGCACCGGCTCTACGACCCCATGGACCCGGGCGCGCTGGCCGCCCTCATCGGGCCGAACACCCGGCTGGTGTGGCTGGAAGCCCCGGGCTCGGTGACGATGGAGTTCCCCGACCTGCCGGCGCTGGTGGAGGCGGCGCGCGCGCGCGGCGTGACGACGGCGCTGGACAACACCTGGGGCGCCGGCGTGGCGCTGCGCGGCTTCGAGCATGGCATCGACATCGTCATGCAGGCGCTGACCAAGTACCCCAGCGGCGGCGGTGATGTGCTGATGGGCAGCGTGGTGACGCGGGACGAGGCGCTGCACCACCGCATCAAGTTCACCCACATGCGGCTGGGCCTGGGCGTGGCCGGCAACGACGCCGAGCTGGTGCTGCGCTCGCTGTCCTCGCTGCCCCTGCGCTACGCCGCGCAGGACGCCGCGGCGCGCGAGCTCGCGGCCTGGCTGGGCACGCGGCCCGAGGTCGCGCAGGTGCTGCACCCGGCACTCGAAGGTTCGCCCGGCCACGCCCACTGGCGCGCCAGCTGCCAGGCCGCGGCGGGGCTGTTCTCGGTGATGTTCGACGAGCGCTACACGCAAGCGCAGGTCGACGCCTTCGTCGACGCGCTGCGGCTGTTCCGCATCGGCTATTCGTGGGCCGGACCGGTGAGCCTGGTGGTGCCCTACCTGCTGGAGACGATGCGGCCCGAGCCGCGGCCGGCGCACCTGCGCGGCCGGCTCGTGCGCTTCTCGATCGGGCTCGAAGCGGCGGCCGACCTGCGCGCCGACCTGGCGCAGGCGCTGACGACGCTGGGGGCGCCGGCCTGATCGGACTCTCGCTTCAGGGCCTGCCGAAGAGGTGCACGCCCGAGACCTGGCCCGCGCCCGTGAGCAGGATGGTCGAGAAGATGAGCCCGCTGGCGTTGTTGCCGACGAAGTTGCCGCCGAAGACGCTGAGCGTCGGCAGGAAGCCCGGGCACAGGTTGCAGACGCCGCTGCTGTAGTAGCCGTTGAACTTGCCCGAAGCCGTGTTGGCGTCGTAGGTGGCACTGCCGTTCAAGGCCGTGAAGCTCAGGCCGCCGATGTCGAAGCCCAGGTTGTTGAGCTGCACGCCGCGGTTGACGAAGTCGACGGCGATGGTGCCGGCGACGTTGCTCATCGGCCCGCCCAGCGGCGTGAAGGTGGCCGTGCCGATGGTGGGCATCTGGCGCGTGGCGTCGGCCATCACGTAGTCGACGTTGCCCAGCGCCGGCGCGACGACGGCCGCGCCGCCCACCGTCACCGAGGCGCTGGCGTTGGCGCCGGACAGCCACGTGCCCCAGTAGGCCGTGGTGGCGCCGTCGGAGAGCAGCGCCCTGCCGGTGGCCGCGGTGCTGGCGCCCAGGCGCTGGGCGTAGAAGTCGCTGCTGGTGCCCACGCTGTTGAGCTGGCCGGCGCTGGCGCCGCTGCCGGCGCTGTACTTGTCGGCCCGCCATTCGTTGGTGCTGGCGATGCTGAGCGTGCCCGCGACGGGGTCGGTGAAGCTGTAGGACAGGCCGACCGCCAGGTTGGGCAGGAAGGTCGAGCCCGGCTGGTTGACGCTGTAGCCGTTGACGGCGCTCAGCGCCGACACGTCGGGCGCCGGCGTGCTGATGGCCACCACCGACTGGCCGGCGGCGATGGCCGCCAGCGCGCGGTTGACGTCGATGGCGAAGCTGGCCTTGCCGCGGTCCAGCGCATTGCCGGCGGCGGCCGCGATGACGGCGCGCACCGTGACGCCGCTGCCCAGGTTGGCATCGGGCATGGCCTGGCGTTCGGCGGCAGCCAGGGCGAAGCCGGGGTCGAGCTCGGCGGCACGGCGGAACTGCTCCTTGGCCTCGACGAAGCGGCCCTGGTCCTTGAGGTCCAGGCCCTGCGAGTAGGCGCGGAAGGCCTCGACGTTGGTGGTCTGGAAGCGCTCGATGCGCGCGCGCACGTCGGGCGGCAGCTGGTCCAGCGAGATGCCGGCCGAGCGCAGGATGCCGAAGGTCACGGCCTTCTGGGCGCGGAAGAGGGCGCTGATGTCGCCGCGTTCGCTGACCACACCCAGGCTCTGCGCGCTGCGGCTGTCGACGATGGCGCCTTCGAGGGCGAAGCCCTGGGCCTGCGAAGGCGCCGCGGCCACGGCCGCGAGCAAGGCGACGAGGGGAGGAAGGGCGCGCTTGATCATCACTGCACCTCGAAGTTGCCGACCACGACCTTCTCGGCCCGCATCAGCCTGCCCGAGCGCACCGCCGAGGCGGTGTCGGCCAGGCCGCTGTCGCCGAGCTTGGCCTCGTTGACCAGCAGCTGCACCTTCTCGCGTTCCAGCACCTTCAGGCCCGGCACCTTGCTGAGGTCGGCGATGATCATCGCCGCCAGCCCCTTGGCCATGGCGCGGTAGGCGTCGCTGCCCTGGTTGACGAAGGCCTGCACGGCGATGCTGCCGGGCTCGGGCGGGCTGGCGCTGACCTGGCTCTCGCGCTGCACGGCGACCGCCACCTCCTGGCGCAGCTGTGCCGACGACAGCAGCGTCAGCAGCTTGGGCACCTCGCGCGCGGCCGCACCCTTGGGGTCCTGGCGGGCGTACTGCTGCAGCAGCTGCAGCGCGCCGGCGTTGTCCTCGCGGCGCAGCGCGATCAGGCCCAGGTAGTAGGGCACCAGGGTCTCGCCCGGCGCGCGCTCGGCGACGAGGTTCAGGGCCTGGGTGGCGGTGGCGTCGTCGCCGGCGCCGAAGGCCTCGATGCCGGCCTTCAGCTGGGCGCCGATGTCGTTGCGCACGCGCGCCGCGTCGGCCTGGTTGCCGGCGTCGTCGAGCAGGGCCGGCGTGCGCGCCAGCGTCTCGGGGCGGGCGGCGGCGGCGGTCCAGCGGAAGGCGCGGCCCTTGAGCACGGCGCGGCCGCCCTGGTATTCCAGCACCGCCTCGCCTTCGCCGATGCGGCCGTACAGGCCCGCGGGCTGGTCGCAGCCGGCGCCGCAGTCGTGCAGCTTCAGGTAGCCGTTGGTGCGGATGCTGCGGCCCGGAAGGTCGACGGCCCACTCGGCGCCGCCGGCATTCAGGCGCAAGCCGCCGGCCTGCCAGCCGAGTCGGTGCGCGGCGCCGAATTCCAGGCGGCTGGAAGGCGGCAGGTCGACCAGCGCCCCGTCGGCCGTCCGCACCTGCAGATGGCCGTCGGCGCCCGTGCGCAGCGCCTGTGCTGCCAGCGTGCTGCCGGGGCGCGCCGGCGCGCCGTCGATCTGCGCCTCGCCCTGCGCCTGCAGCACGCGCACGGCAACGGGGTCGGCCTGCGCCGCGGCCGCGGCCAGCGACAGGGCGGCCCAGGCCGCCAGCTTCGAATGCGTGTGGAGCATGGGGCGGGTCCTCAGTACTGGTAGCGGAGCTTGAGCTGCGCGCTGCTGCGCCGGGTCTCGAACAGCTGCTGGTTGGAGTGCGTGTTCGACCACAGCAGGTCGCCGCGCAGCGACCAGCGTGCGTCCAGGGCGTAGTTGGCGACGATGTCGGCGCCCACCGAGTGGTCGTGCCGCACGGTGCCCAGCACGATGTCAGGGCCGCCGAAGACCCGTTGGTAGAACGTGACGCCGAAGGTGATGCGCAGGCGCTCCAGCGGGCTGAAGGCGCCGAACAGGCGCAGCAGCGAGAGCTGGTGGCCGAGGTCGTCGCGCAGGCGCAGGTTCTGTTCCTGCGTGTAGCTCAGGCGCACGCCGCTGCTGGGCGCGCCGGCGAGTTCGGCGTCGGTGTAGGTGAGCACGGCACCTGCCGTGCTGGTGCGTGCGTCGAGCACCTCGTTGGCGGCGTTGTAGCGCATCTCGCCGTACTGGGCGAAGGCCTGCAGTGCCAGCGCCGGGCCGAAGCTGAAGTTGGCTTCGCCCTGGGCCTGGGCGGTGTCGCGGTAGCGGTTGCCGCCGACCTGCAGTTCGTTGCCGCCCAGCGTCAGGCGCCACAGCGCGCCGGCGCCGAGCTGGGTCAGGCCGATGTAGCCGCCGGCGGTGCCGAGATCGTAGGGGTGCTGGACGAAGTTGCTGCGCTGGTCGAGGTCGGCGCCGGCGAACACCGACAGCCGGTTGCTCACCCGCATCACCTGCTGACCGCCGACGGCGAGTTCGCCATAGCCGTCGCCGACCTGGCGCGACGACGCATCGAGCGGAAAGGCGTTGCCCGCGAGGTCGATGTTGTCGTGGAAGGTGCCGCCGTTGACGTTGCTGTCGTGGCCGAAGCCGGCTTCCGCATACAGCCGGGCCACGGCGCGCCCGCCCGCGTCCTCGCGCACCTGCATGGCCTGCAGGAAGCCGGCGATGCTGGCGCGAACGCCGGCCGGCGGGTTGTAGCGCAGCACGAACTCGAATTCGGCGCGGGCGCGGGTGAACTCGCCGAGCAGGAAGTAACCGCGCGCCAGTTCCAGCCGCGCGCGGTCGTTGGCGGGCACGGCGGCGAGATGGCGTTCCAGCGCCAGCAGGCCTTCGGCGACATGGCCGGTGTTGATCGCCGCCACGCCGTAGGGGAAGTCGAAATGGACGTCGCCGATGAGCTGCGGGTTGGCCTGCGCGGTGGCCCAGGCGGCGTCGAACTGGCTGGCCTCGACCTGGCGGCGGATGTCGTCCAGCGGCGCTGCCGACGCCGTGCCAGGCAGCCCGGCCAGCTGCAGGGCCAGCGCCGCGGCGGCGGCCAGGCCGGCAAGGCGGCCGCGCTGCGCGGCCGGGCGACGCGGCGCCTGGCGGGGAGGGGGGTGGGTCATCGGTGGGCGTGGTTGAAGGACGGGGCGCGGTTCAGGGGGCGGCAGTGCCGTTGCGCGCCGGCTCGTTGCCCTGGATGAGCCGCCTGAGCTGCGGGTCCAGGGTGATGAGCGGCAGGCGCTGCAATGCCGGCAGCGTGATGCGGCTGCTGTCGGCCGAGAGGGCGGCCGCGATCTCGGCGGCCAGGCCGTCGATGCCGCGTGGCGCCGGGGACGGCGCATCGGCGCTGGCCAGGCGCGGCGGCGCCTGTGCCAGCGTGGCGCCGACGCTGTTCAGTTCGTCCTGCGCCCGCTGCTTTTCTGCCGGGTCGACCTGGACCACGAAGCTGACGTTGCCGCCACCCGTGCCGACGCCGGTGTCGGTGTCGGTCAGGCGCGCCGGCTTGGGCAGCACGATGAGCAGGCCGGCCACGTAGTGAAGGTCGTAGTTGGCGGCGCTGCCGGTCGAGAACACCGCCCCGGTGGGCAGCAGCTGGTAGATCGAGCCGCCCGGCGCGTTGGCGCTGCCCGCCGGCACCGCCTGGATCACCGAGGCGATGTTGTCGCCGTTGACCAGACCGCCGCCGGAGATCGAGAAATCGAAGCTGGTCGGGTTGGGCGCGTCGCTGTAGCGCACAACGGTGTTGGAGGCCACGGTCAGCGGCCGCGGCGTGACGGTCAGCGTGCCGGCGGCGTAGCTGATGCTGTAGTTGGCTGGGCTGAAGGTGCCGCCGCTGGCACTGCCGGCGGTGATGGCATAGGGCGAGCCGGCGACACCGGCGGCCGCGGCGGCGCCGGTGCTGGACAGCGCGACCTGGCCCAGCGTGTCTCCGGTCACCAGGCCATTCGCGGTGAACTCGCTGCCGCTGAAGGTGACGACGTCGCCGTAGACCTTGGTCTGCGCGTTGGCGCTGATCTGCAGGGGCTTGGGCAGGATGGTGGCGGTCGTCGAGGCGGTGTTGGCGGCCAGCGTGTAGTCGGCGGCGTCGGCACCCGACAAGGTGAGGCCCGTGACATTCACGGTCTTGCCCGCGCCGGCATTCTTGTCGGCGAAGGCCGCGTTGCCGCCGAGCGTGAGGGCGTCGCCGGCGATGCGGTTGTCGCTGTAGCTGACGCTGGCCGCGGTGCTGCCGTCGTAGACCCTGTCGGCCGCCACCGCCGTGGCCAGCAGCGGCCGTGGCGCGATGTTCACGCTGAGGCTGCTGCCACTGGTCAGCGTGTAGTTGGCGGCGTCGGCGCCCGCCAGGCCAAGGCCGGAGAGCGTCACCGGCTTTGCGTTGCCGACCTGCTTGTCGGCCATCGTGCCGGTCAGGCCGCTGGTGGGCACGCTGACGGCGTCGCCGGCGATGGTGCCGCTGAGCGTGCTGGCCTGGCTGTTGATGGCGACCTGCGTGGTGCCGTCGTAGACGCGGTCGACGGTGCCCAGCCCCAGCAGCACCACCGGGCGCGGCGCGATGTTGACGCTGACGCCGACGGTGCCGGTGATGACGTAGTTGGCGGCATCGGCGCCGGTCAGCGTCAGGCCGGCCAGGGCCACGGGCTTGTTGCTGCCGGCGTTCTTGTCGACCATCACGCCGGCGCCGATGCCGGTGGCGGGCAACTGCAGGGTGACGTCGTCGCCGGCCAGCTTGTTGTCCAGGCCCACCGTGCCCAGCGGGCCGCTGGCCTGCAGGCTGACCGCCGTGGTGCCGTCGTAGACGCGGTCGACGGCGCTGATGCCGGTGACGCCGGTGACGTTCAGCGGCCGCGGCGTGATGCTGGCCGTGGTGCTGGCGGTGGTGGCGGTGAGGGTGTAGTTGGCGGCGTCGCTGCCCGACAAGGTGATGCCGCTGACGAGCACCGGCTTGGCGTTGCCGACGTTGCGGCTGTCGCCGAACTGCGCCGTCTGCGAGAAGCTCACGTTGTCGCTGCCCAGGACGCCGCCGGTGGCGGCGGTGACGGGTGCGGTCAGGGTGCCGTCGTAGACCTTGCTGCCGCCGACGTAGCTGGCCGTCAGCGGCCGTGGCGTGATGCTGGCGGTGGCGCTGCCGGTGGGGTCGAGCAGCGTGTAGTTGGCGGCGTCGCTGCCGGTGAGGGCCCCGGCCGTGACGGCGATGGCCTTGCCGGAGCCGACGTTCTTGGCGCCGCTGCCGGTGAAGACGCCCGCGCCGCCGAGCGTGACGCTGTCGGAGCCGATGATGTCGGCCGAGGTGGCCGTGACGGTGGCGCTGGCGCTGCCGTCGTAGACCTTGTCGACGCCGGTGTAGACGGCGGTGACGGGCCGCGGCGCGATGCTGACGGTGACGCCGGCAGTGCCGGTGATCTGGTAGTTGGCAGCGTCGGCGCCGCTCAGCGCCAGGCCGGTCAGGGCCACGGCCTTGTTGCTGCCGACGTTCTTGTCGGTCATGACGCCCGAGGTGAAGCCGCTGCCGGGCAACTGCACGCTGACGTCGTCGCCCGGCACCTGGTTGGTCAGCGTGGCCGTGCCGCCGATGCCGCTGGCGACCACGGTGACGGCCAGCGTGCCGTCGTAGACGCGGTTGACGGCGGCCAGGCCGGTGAGGCCGGCCACGCTCAGCGGCCGCGGCGTGATGCTGCCGTAGGTGGTGGCGGTATCGGCGAGCAGGGCGTAGTTGGCGGCATCGCTGCCGCCCAGGGTGATGCCGCTGACCTGCACCGGCTTGAGGCTGCCGACGTTCTTGCCGTCGCTGAAGCTGGCGGTCTGCGAGAAGGTGACGACGTCGCCGCCGAGCACGCCGCCCAGCGTGGCGGTGACGGGCGCGGTGGTGCTGCCGTCGTAGACCTTGCTGCCGCCGTTGTAGCTGGGCGTGAGCGGCCGTGGCGTGATGCTGGCCGTGGTGCTGCCGGTGGGGTCGAGCAGGGTGTAGTTCGCGGCATCGCTGCCGGCGAGCGTGCCGCCGCTGACGGCCACGGCCTTGGCGTTGCCGACGTTCTTGGCGCCGCTGCCGGTGTAGCTGCCGGCGGCGCTGATGCTGACGCTGTCGCCGGCGATGAAGTCGCCCGTGCTCGCCGTCACGCTGGCGGCCGTGGTGGCGTCGTAGACCTTGTCGACGCCGGTGTAGACCGCGGTGACGGGCTTGGGCGCGATGTTGACGGTGACGCCGGTGGCCGCCGCGACGACGTAGTTGGCGGCATCGGCACCGGCGAGCGTGAGCCCGGCCACGACCACCGGCTTGGCGCTGCCGACGTTCTTGTCGGCCATGGTGCCGGTGGTGGTGCCCGAGGTGGTCTGCGCGACGGTGACGACGTCGCCGGCGACGAGGTCGGCGGCGTTGGGGCTGATGGTGCCGCTGGCCGTGACGTTCACCGCCACCGTCGTGCTGCCGTCGTAGACGCGGTCGACGGCGCTGACGCCGGTGAGGCCGTTGATGCGCAGCGGCTTGGGCGTGATGGTGCCGCTGGTGCTGGCGCTGTTGGCGACCAGCGCGTAATTGGGCGCGTCGCTGCCGCCCAGCGTGATGCCGGTGACGGCGATGAGCTTGGCCGTGCCGACGTTCTTGCCGTCGGTGAAGACGGCGGTGTCGGACAGGGTGAGCTGGTCGCCGCTGACCATGCCGACCACGCTGCCGCTGACGGGCGCCGCGGCCAGGCCGTCGTAGACCTTGCTGCCGCCGCTGAAGCTGGCGGTGACCGACCTGGGCGTGATGCTGGCGCTGGCCGTTCCTGTGGGGTTGACGAGGCTGTAGTTGGCGGCGTCGCTGCCGGACAGCGCGGCGCCCTGGACCGCGATGGCCAGGCCCGTGCCGACGTTCTTGCCGGCGCTGAAGACGCCGGACCCGGCGATGCCGACGTTGTCGAAGGCGTAGAAGCCGGCCGAGGTGCCGATGACGGTGGCAGCGGCGGTGCCGTCGTAGACCTTGTCGACGCCGGTGTAGCTGGCGGTGACGGCCTTGGGCGTGATGTTGACGGTGACGCCGCTGGTCGCGGCGATGGTGTAGTTCGCGGCCGACGCGCCCGACAGGCCGAGGCCGGCCACGGCCACCGGCTTGGCGGCGCCGACGTTCTTGTTCGCCACCGTGCCCGTGGTGGTGCCGGCGGCGGGCACGCTGACCTGCACGTCGTCGCCGGCAATGATGTCGCCCGGCGCGGGCGCCACCGGCCCGCTGGCCGTGACATTCACGGCCACCGTGGTGCTGCCGTCGTAGACACGGTCGATCGCGGTCACGCCCGTGAGCCCGACCAGGGTGATGGGTCGCGGCGAGATGGTGCCGGTGGTGCTGACCGCGTTCACCAGCAGCGCATAGTTCGCGGCGTCGCTGCCCGACAGCGTGATGCCGCTGACGCTGATGGTCTTGCCCGTGCCGGCGTTCTTGTCGGCGTAGGTTGCGGTCTGGCTGAAGGTGACGACGTCGCCGCCGACGATGCCGGCGCCGGTGGCCGTGACGCTGGCCGCGGTGGTGCCGTCGTAGACCCGGCTGCCGCCGGTGTAGCCGGGCGTGATGAGCTTGGGCAGGACGATGCCGGTGGCGCTGCCTCCGGTGCCGTTGACGAGGGCGTAGTTGGCCGCGTCGCTGCCGCTCAGGGTGGCGTTGACGTCGCCGATGGCCTTGCCGCTGCCGGCGTTCTTGGCGCCGGCGCCGGTGAAGACGCCGCTGCCGCCGATGCTCACCACGTCACCTGCCAGGATGTCGGCCGAGCTGCCGACGACGGCCACGTTGGTGGTGCCGTCGTAGCTGCGGGTGACGCCGCTGTAGGCGGCGGTGACGGGTTTCTGCGTGATGTTGACGGTGATGCCGGCCGAGCCCGCCACCTGGTAGTTGGCGGCGTCGGCACCGCTGAGCGTGAGCCCGGTGACGGCCACCGCCTTGCCGTTGCCGGCGTTCTTGTTGGCCATCGTGCCGGTGGTCTGGCCGGCGGCGGGCACGCCGATGCTGACCTGGTCGCCGGCGATGATGTCGGCGCTGTTCGGGGTGAGCGTGACGCCGCTCGGGATGTTCACGACCACGGTGGTCGTACCGTCGTAGACGCGGTCGGCCACCGTCACCCCGGCCAGGCCGGCGACCGTGATGGGCCGCGGCGTGATACCGCCGCTGGTGCTGGCGGTACTGGCCGTGAGCTGGTAGTTGGCCGCGTCGGCGCCGGTGAGGGTGATGTTGCTGACCGTGATGGCCTTGCCGCTGCCGACGTTCTTGCCCCCGGCGTCGGTGAAGGCCGCCGTCTGCATGAAGCCGACGACGTCGTTGGCAACGATGCCGGCGGTCTGCGCACTGACCAGCGCGCTGGTCGTGCCGTCGTAGACCTTGCTCAGGCCGACGTAGCTGGGCGCGATGAGCTTGGGCGTGATGCCGGCGGTGACGCTGGCGGTGGTGTTGACGAGGGCGTAGTTGTTGCGCGCCGCGCCGGTGAGGAAGCCGCCGCTGACGGCCACCGTCTTGCCGCTGCCGACGTTCTTGTCGCCGAACACGCCGGTGGCGCTGATGCCGACGGCGCCGGTGTCGATGGCCAGGATGTCGCTGCTTGTGGCCGTGATGGTGGCTGCGGTGAGGCCGTCGTAGACCTTGCCCGCGGCGGCATAGCTGGCGCTGAGCGAGCGCGGCGTGATGTTGACTGTCAGGCCCGTGGCGCCGACCAGCGTGTAGTTGGCTGCCGAGCTGCCGCTGATGCCCAGGCCCGTCACCTGCACGTCCTTGCCGGTGCCGACGTCGCGGGTGAGCATGGTGCCGCTGCTGATGCCGTTGGGCGGCAGGGTGACCGAGATGCTGTCGCCCGCGATCACGGCGCTGGCGTCGATGGCGGCGTTGGCGACGTTCAGGGCCACCGCGGTGGTGCCGTCGTAGACGCGGTTCTGCGCCACGATGCCGGTGACGCCGATGGGCCGTGGCGAGATGGTGCCGGTGGTGGTGGCGGTGGTGGCCGTGAGCGCGTAGTTGGCCGCGGCCGGGCCGGCCAGGGCGATGTTGCTGATGGCGATGGCCTTGCCGGTGCCGGCTGCGCCGTCGACGCTGTAGACCGCGGTCTGGGTCAGCGTCACCACGTCGCCGGCGACCCAGTCGGGCGAGCTCGGCAGCACCTGCGCCGCGAGGTCGCCCACGCCGTCGTAGACGCGGGTGACGCCGCTCCAGCTGATGTTGACCGGCTTGGCGGTGATGCTGGCCGTGGTGCCTGCCGTCGTGTTGACGAGGCTGTAGTTCGCCTGGTCGGCGCCGCCGAGCGCGATGTTGGTGACGCTGACCGGCTTGTTGCTGCCGACGTTGCGCCCGTTCAGGCCCGTGAAGATGGCGCTTTGCGTGAAGCTGACGTTGTCGCCGGCGATGATGTCGGCCGAGCTGCCCGCGACCTGCGCCGTGATGCCGCCGTTGTAGGCGCGGTCGACGCCGGTGTAGGTGGCGGTGAGCGGCCGCGGCGTGATGTTGACGGTGATGCCGCTGCCGGCCGCGTCGATGCTGTAGTTGGCGGCGTCGCTGCCCGTCAGGGTCAGGCCCGTCACGGTCACGACCTTGTTCGTGCCGACGTTCTTGTCGGCGACGGTGCCGGCGGTGAGACCGCCGCCCGGTTGCGCGACAGCGACGTTGTCGCCGGCCACGAAGCCGGTGGAGGTCACCGCGCTGGCGTTGACGGCCACCGCGGTGGTGCCGTCGTAGACGCGGTCGACGCCGGCGATGCCGCTGAAAGTGACGGGCTTGGGCGTGATGTTGGCGCTGGTCGTCGACGTGGTGGAGGCCAGCGTGTAGTTGCCGGCGTCGGCACCGGCCAGCGCGACGTTGCTGACGGTGATGGTGGTGCCGTTGTTGACGTTCTTGCCGGTGGCGCCGGTGAAGCTGGCGCTTTGCGTCGAGGTGATGGCGTCGCCGCCGACGATGCCCGATGCGTAGGCATTCAGCGTCACGCTGGCGCTGGTGGTGCCGTCGTAGACCTTGTTGACGCCGGTGTAGGCAAGGCTCGCAAGGGGCTTGGGCGTGATGCTGGCGGTCGTGGTGCCGGTGCCGACGCCGACCAGGGTGTAGTTGCCGGCGTAGGTGCCGTACAGCGCGTCGTAGTTGACGGTGACCGGCTTGTTGCTGCCGACGTTCTTGGCGCCGCTGCCGGTGAAGGTGGCGTAGCCGTAGTAGCCGTAGTAGCCGCCGTAGAGGTTGCTGTAGAAATAGACGCCGTTGTTGGCCAGGTCCACCGCCAGCAGGTCGGTCGATGATGCCGAGACCTGGGCGTAGGTGCTGCCGTCGTAGACCTTGTCGATGCCGGTGTAGGTGGCGGTGACGGGCTTGGGCGTGATGTTGACAGTGACGCCGTTGGTTCCGGCGAAGGTGTAGTTGCCGGCGTCGGCGCCGCTGAGCGTGAGGCCGGGCACCGAGACGGCCTTGCCGGTGCCGACGTTGCGGTCGACCATGGTGCCGGCGACGGTGCCGTTGGTGCCGCTGGGCACGTTGACGCTGACGATGTCGCCGGCGATCAGGCCCGAAGTGTCGACGCTGGCATTGGCGACGTTGACCGACACCGTGGTGGTGCCGTCGTAGACGCGGTTGACGGCGGCGATGCCCGACACCGGCACCGGCTTGGGCGAGATCGTGCCGTAGGTGCTGGCGCCGTAGTAGGTGGTGTTGAGCGTGTAGTTGGCGGCGTCGGTGCCCGAGATCTGGGCGCCGGTGACGCTGATGGTCTTGGTCGTCGGGTTGCCCGATGCGTCGTAGGCGACGTTCTTGTCGCTGTAGGTGGGCGCGTTGTAGCTCAGCAGGAGGTTGTCGCCGCTGTACTTGCCAGACAGCGACACGGTCGCGTTGGCCGCGGTGGTGCCGTCGTAGACCTTGTCGGTGCCGCTGGCGCCGCCGATGCGGCTGACGTACATGTAGACGGTGGCCGGCGTGATGTTGACCGACACCGGCCCCGCCGCGGCCGCGTAGTTGGCGGCGTCCGGGCCCAGCAGCACGACGCCCGAGACGCTGACCGGCTTGTTGCTGCCGACGTTCTTGTCGGCCATGGTGCCGGTCAGCGTGGTGTTCTGCACCGTCACCAGGTCGCCGGCCACCAGGCCCGAGATCACGCCCGATGCCGTGCCCACCTGCACCGAGGTGCTGGCGTTGTAGGTCTGGTCGGGCGCAGTCAGCGAGTTCACGACCACGGTCTTGGGCGTGATGTTGACGGTGACGCCGTTGATGCCCACGACCTGGTAGTTGCCGGCGTCGGCACCGGTGAGTGCGACGCCGCTCACCGTCACCGGCTTGGCCGTGCCGACGTTCTTGCTGGCGACGGTGCCGCTGCCCACGCCCGACAGGTCCACCGCGACCTGGTCGTTGCCGATGATGCCGGTGACGCTGCTGTTGGCGGTGGCCGTCACCGCGACCACGGTGGTGCCGTCGTAGGCGCGGTCGGTGGCGGCGAAGCCGCCGGCCGTCAGCGGCGCCGGCGTGATGCTGGCGGTGGTGTTCGTGCCGGCACCCAGGCTGTAGTTGGAGGCCTTGCCGTGGACGCCGTCGCCGAGGGTGTAGCCGGTGACGGTGACGGTCTTGTTGGTGCCGACGTTCTTGGTGTCGAAGGTGGCGGTGACGTTGCCGATGTCGACGCTGAGGTCCTCGCCCGCCACCAGGCCCGTGGGCTGCGCGTTGCCGATGACGGTGGCCGTGGTGGTGCCGTCGTAGACCTTGTTGGCGATCACGCCGGCCAGGGTCAGCGGCCGCGGCGTCACCGTGAGGGTGGCGCTGCCGGTCACCGTGAGGTCGTAGCCGTTCTGCACCGAGTAGATGCCCGCGGCATTGACGGCGTAGCTGCCGACGTCGGGCGAAAGCGCCGCTGTGAAGATGCGGCTGGGGTAGGCGATGGGGCCGCTGGCGCCGGCGATCTGCGCGTTGCCGAAGGACGTGGTGCCGTCGTAGGTCTTGCTGGCGTCGGCCAAGGTCAGCGTCAGCGGCGTCAGGAAGGTCGACAGCAGCGGATCGGTGTAGCCCTGGTAGATGCGCCAGGTGGTGCCACCGCCGCCGGCGCTGGCCAGGCTCCAGTTCGCGAAGCTGGAGGCCTGCTGCATCTGCGCCGGGGTCAGGCCGCTGCCGCCGGCGCTGCTGGCCTGGCCGGTGGCGGTGAGGTCCCAGAAGCTGTCCGCGACGGTCAGGCTCGCGCCGTTGTTGCGCTGCGCCACCAGGCCACCGGCAAAGAGGGCGCTGCCGCCGGTCACGGTGACGGCGCCGGTGGCGTAGGTGCGCGCGATGCTGGCGTTGGCGTAACCCACCAGCCCGCCGGCCCGCAGCTGGCCCCTGGCGTTGGACAGGGTGACGCTGCCGCTGGCGTAGGCGTCGGACAGGGCCACGCTCGCCAGGCTGTTGCCGCTGCCGGAATTCAGGTAGCCGACGAGGCCCCCGGCATAGACGTTGGTGTTGGTGGACAGGGCGACGGCAGCGGTCTGGCTGACCGTGCCGGTGGCATAGCTCTGCGCCAGCGCGTTGCCGCTGGCCGCCGAATAGCGGTTGTAGTAACCGACCAGCCCGCCGAGGTAGGTGGTGGCGTTGATGCCCAGCCCGGTCACGGCACCGGTGGCGTAACTGGCGCCGATGCCGGTGATGCCGTTGAAGTTGCCCGCCAGCCCGCCCACGTACTGGGTGCCGCTGACGGCGCCGGTGGCGTAGCTGTTGTTGATGTCCGGCGAACTGGCGTAGCCGCTGTAGTACTGGCCGACGAGACCGCCGGCATAGGTGCTGCCGCTGACCTGCCCGCTGGCGCGGCTGTTGACGATGCCGCCGTAGTAGCCACCGGAGCCGGTGCTGTAGTTGCCCACCAGGCCGCCGGTGCTGCTGCCGCCGCTGACGTCGCCGGTGGCGCCGCTGTCGTTGATGGCGGCGCCGGCGGCGGCGTTGAGCGTGGGCAGCGCCGTGCCGACCAGACCACCGACATTGCCGCTGTTGGCACCTGCCGTGACCTTGCCGCTGGCGAAGCCGCCGGTGATGCCGGCACCGGTGAGCGAGCCCACCAGGCCACCCACGGCCGACGCGTTCGCCCCGGCGGTGACGTTGCCGCTGGCCGAGACATTGCTGAGCGCCGAGGTCGCGTAGGCATAGCCCACCAGGCCGCCGACGGTGTTGGTGCCGCTGACGGCGCCGCTGGCGCTGCTGCCGCTGATGCCGCCGTAGTAGAAGTAGGCCACCAGGCCGCCGGCGTAGTAGCGCCCCGACACCGTGCCGCTGGCCGTGCTGTTGCTGATGACGGGGTTGTTGGACCCGGAATTGCCGTAGAAGTAGCCGACCAGGCCGCCGGTGTAGTGGCTGCCGCCGTTGGCATTGCTGCTGTCCAGCCCGGTGACGTTGCCGGTGGCCGTGCTGCCGCTGATGCTGCCGTAGTAGTTCAGTCCGACGAGGCCGCCGACGTAGGCGTTGGGCGCGTCCGCGACCACGGTGCCGCTGGCCTGGCTGCCCTGGATGAACTGGCTCGTGTAGTTGTAGCCGACGCGGCCGATGAGGCCGCCCACGTTGACGTAGTTGCCGGTGGCCGTGACGTTGCCGCTGGCGCTGGCGCCGGTGTAGCCGTAGCCGTCGCTCCAGCCCGTCAGGCCGCCGACGTAGCTGGTACCGCCCACCGCGCCGCTGGCGGAGCTGTTGCTCACCGTGCCGACCCCATAGGCGTAGCCGATGAGGCCGCCGTCGTAGGTGCCGCCGCCTACCTTGGCGGCGGTGCTGCTGTTGGCCACGTTGCCGTAGTAGGCGTAGCCCACCAGCCCGCCGACCTGGTTGCTGCCCGAGACGGTGGCCCCGGTGTAGGTGCCGGTGTCCAGCGTGCCGCCATTGGGCGTGAAGGTGCCGGCCAGGCCGCCGGTGCTGCTGCCGCCGCTGACCGCGCCCGCGGCGCTCACGCGCAGCATGCCGCCGTACTGCGAGAAGGATCCGACGAGCCCGCCCACGCTGCCGCTCGTGGTGGTGCCGGTGACGATGCCGGTGGCCGCGCTGTCGCGCAGCTGGCCGCTGCCGTTGCTGCTGCCGATGAGGCCGCCGACGGTCGACGCGCCCGAGGCCGAGCCGCTGGCGCTGGCGTTGGCGATGTCGCCGTTGCTGGTGTAGTAGCCCACCAGTCCGCCGACCGAGCTGCCCCCGGCCACCGTGCCGCTGGCCGTGGCGCGCAACAGGCCGCCGCTGGACTGGTAGCCCACGAGCCCGCCGGTGTAGCTGCTGCTGCCGGCGGTGACGCTGCCGGTGGCGCTGACATCGGTCAGCGTCGCCGATCCTGCCGCCTGCCCGATGAGGCCACCGGCGTAGCTGTTGGCGCCGCCGGTGACGCTGCCGCTGGCGCTGAGGTTGCTGAGCGTGCCGGTGCCGCCGGCCAGGCCGATGAGGCCGCCGACGTAGCTGTTGCCGCCGCTGACGGTGCCGCTGGCGCTGCTGTTGCTGACGGTGCCGTTGGTGTAGCCCGCCAGGCCACCGGCGGCGGCACCGGAGCTGACGTTGGCGCTGGCCGCGATGCCCACGATGCCGGCCGTGCCGCCCATGTAGCCGACCACGCCGCCGGCGTAGTTGATCCCCGACACCGAACCGGCCTTGACGGTGATGGCCTTGCCGGACGAGGCATCGGTGACGAGGTCGGCGTTGGACAGGTAGTAGCCGACCAGGCCGCCCGACCAGTAGCCGCCGCTGACGTTGCCATCGGACTCGCTGTTGACAATGCCGCCGCCGAGGCGGAAGTCCCCGGCCAGGCCGCCGGCGTAATTGCTGCCGGAGGCGGTCGTGGTGGTGACGTTGCCGGTGGCCAGGCTGTCGCTCACCTTGCCGCTGCCCACGGCATAGCCGACCAGGCCGCCGGCGTCGCCGGCGGCGTTGACATTGCCGCGTGCCGTGCTGAAGGTGATGTTGCCGTTGCTGTTGAAGTAGCCGACGAGGCCCCCGGTCTCGCTGCCGCCGGAGACGCTGCCGGTGGCGCTGCTGGTGGTGATGCTGCCGCCGGTGGCATAGCCGACCAGCCCGCCGACGTAGCCCGACGTGGCGTTGCCGGTGACGGCACCGCTGGCCGTGCTGCCGGTGACGCTGCCCCCGGCCTGTGCAATGAGCCCGCCGACGCTGCTGCCGCCCGTGACCGTGCCGCTCGCGCTGCTGCCGGTGACGTTGCCGGCGATGTAGCCGGCCAGGCCGCCGGCACTGCCCGTGGCCGACACCGTGGTGGCGACCGACACGCCGGTGATGGCCGACGCGCCGGCGCTGTAGCCGACGACGCCGCCGGCCCAGCTGCCGCCACTGACCGTGCTGCCCTTGACGGTGATGGCCTGGCCGCTGGAGGCATCGGTGACCAGCGCCGTGGCCGAGCTGTAGTAGCCGACCAGGCCGCCGGTGTTGCTGCCGCCGCTGACGCTGCCGTCGGCCTCGCTGTTGACGATGCCGCCGGCGAGGCGGAAGTCGCCTGCCAGGCCGCCGACCGAATAGCTGTAGTTGGTGGCCGTGACGGTGCCCGTGGCCTTGCTGTTGGTCAGCACCCCGGAACCCGTGGCGTAGCCAACCAGGCCGCCGGCATCCCCCGCGCTCGTGACGGCGCCCGTGGCCAGGCTGTTGGTGAGCTTGACCCCGCTGTTGAAATAGCCGACCAGGCCGCCGGTCTCGCTGCCGCCGCTGACCGCCCCCGAGGCGACCCCGGTGTCGATGCTCGTGCCGCTGGCATAGCCGACGAGCCCGCCGACGTAACCGCTGTTGGTGCTGTTGCCGACGCTGCCGCTGGCGCTGCTGTTGAGCACCGTGCCGCTGCCGGCCGCCTCGCCGATGAGGCCGCCGACGTTGTTCTTGCCGCTGACCTTGCCGCTGGCGCTGCTGCCGGTGACGTTGCCGCCGGTGCGCCCGGCCAGGCCGCCCGCGGTGCCGGTGGCCGTGACGTCGACGGCGACGCTGATGCCGGTGATGCCGGCGGTGCCGCTGCTGTAGCCCACCAGACCGCCGACATAGCCGCCGCCCGAAACGCTGGCCGACTTGACCTGGCTGGTCGTGATGTCGCCGTTGCCGCCGTAGTAGCCGACCAGGCCGCCGACATAGCCGCCGCCGCTGACCAGGCCGTCGGCCTCGCTGCCGCTGATGCCGCCGCCGTGCGAGGCATAGCCGATCAGGCCGCCGGTCGACCCGTTCGTGCTGCTGTTGCTGACGCTGCCGCCGGCCAGGCTGGTGCCGACGACGGCGGTGTTGCCGGCGGTCTGCCCGACCAGGCCGCCCACATAGCCTGCGCCCGAGACGGCACCGCTGGCACTGCTGCCCGTGACGTTGCCGCCGGTGTAGCCGGCCAGGCCGCCGGCATTGCCGGTGGCCGTCACCGTGCTGGCGACCGACACGCCGGTGATCGCCGACGTGCCGTTGCTGTAGCCGACGACGCCGCCGACCCAGCTGCCGCCCGTGACCGTGCTGGCCTTGACCGTGATGGCCTTGCCGCTGGCCGCGTCGGTCACCAGCGCCGTGGCCGAACTGTAGTAGCCGACGAGGCCGCCGGTGTTGCTGCCGCCGCTGACGTTGCCGTCGGCCTCGCTGTTGACGATGCCGCCGGTGAGCTGGAGGTTGCCGGCCAGGCCGCCAGCGGCGTAGTTGCTGCCGGCCGCGATGGTGCCCGTGGCCTTGCTGTTGGAGAGCACCCCGCCGCCGGTGGCATAGCCGACGAGGCCGCCGACGTCGCCGGTGGCGGTGACGTTGCCCGTGGCAGTGCTGTTGGTGAGCTTGGTGCCGCCGTTGAAGTAGCCGACCAGGCCGCCGGTCTCGCTGCCGCCGCTGACCGCTCCCGTGGCGTTGCCGGTGTCGATGCTGGCGCCGTTGGCATAGCCGACCAGGCCGCCGACATAGCCGTTCGTCGTCGTGTTGCTGACGGCGCCGCTGGCGCTGCTGTTGAGGACCGTGCTGCTGCCATTGACGTAGCCGACCAGGCCGCCGACGTTGCCGGTACCGGTGACCGTGCCGCTGGCGCTGCTGCCGGTGACGTTGCCCACGGTGTAGCCGGCCAGGCCGCCGACGCTGCCGGTGCCGCTGACGTTCGCCGCCACGCTCAGGCCGGTCAGCGCCGCAGTGCCCACGCTCTGGCCGACGATGCCGCCGACATAGCTGCCGCCGCTGACGCTGGCGCCGGTATAGGTGATGGCGAGGTTGCTGCCGGCGTTGGTGACGAGGTCGACCGGCGAGGTGTAGTAGCCGACGACGCCGCCGGTGTAGTTGCCGCCGCTGACCGTGCCGCTGGCACTGCCGTTGGAGAGGCCGCCGCCGAGCCGGAATTCGCCGACCAGGCCGCCGACGCTGTCGGCATTGGCCGCCGCGGTGACGTTGCCGGTGGCCGAGGCGTTGGAGAGAGAACCCGAACCCGTGGCGTAGCCGATGAGCCCGGCGACGTCGTTGTTGCCGGTCGAGGACACGTTGCCGCTGGCGCTGACGTTGCTGATGCTGCCCGTGCCGCCGCTGTAGTAGCCGATGAGGCCGCCGGTCTCGTTGCCGCCCGTGACGTTGCCGGAGGCACTGGAATTGCCGATGCTGATCGTGCCGTTGACGGCCCCGATGAGACCGCCGACATTGCCCGTGACGGCACTGTCCGTGACCGCGCCCGCGGCCGTGCTGCCGTTCACGCCGCCGTTGCCAGCCACCGACCCGGCCAGGCCCCCGACCGTGCCGCCGGCGCTGCTGACGCTGCCGCCTGCCGTGGCGCTGCTGATGCCGCTCCCGTTGTAGGCGCCCACGAGCCCGCCGACGTAGAAGTTGCCGGTGCTTCCGTTGGCACGCACCGTGGCCGAGACGGTGCCGATGGCCGAGACGCTGCCGAGCGCAGCCCCTGCCTGCAGCCCCACCAGGCCACCGACGTAGGCCGTGCTGGTATTGGTGTCGCCCGAGACGTTGCCGGTAGCGCTGCTGTTCGCGATGCCCAGGCTGCCCGCGGCGCCTGCGAAATAGCCGGCGACGCCGCCGGCATAGACGCCACCCGAACTGGCATCCACCGCCGCGACCGCGGCGCCGCTCTTCACGTTGCTGAGCGTCGTGCTGCCGTCGGCATAGCCGACGACCCCGCCGGCATAGCGCCCGCCCGTCACCGACGAAGTCGCGTCCAGCGTCAGGTTGGCAACGGTGGCGTTCTTCGTCACCGCGAAGAGGCCACTCTGGAACGAGGTTGCCGGGTTGACGACGATGCCGGAGAGGGTGTGGCCCAGGCCGTCGAAGCGGCCGCTGTAGGCCTGCGTGGAACTGCTGCCGCTGTTGTACGCCGTGGCTTCGTTGCCGATGGGGTTGAAGCTGCCGCTGCCCGTGATGTCGGCGCCCAGTGCGTAGTTCGCGGCCAGCGCCGCGGCGTTGCCGTCGATGGCCTGCAGGCCGGCCAGGGTGGTGACGACGGTGTAGTTGGTGACGGCGCCGTCGGAACCGAGCTTGGTTGTCAGGCTGGCGCCTGCAGGCAGCGTCACCGGTGCCTTCACGAGGTCGGTGGCGGCGTTGCCGGCGTTCACGGCGCCCTGGCCGAACTCCAAAGCCAGCGTGGCCGTGCCGGTGCCGGTGAGGGCGGCGTTGATGTTGACGTTGCCGTAAGCGCTGAGCGTGAGCTTGTTCTGCGACCAGCTGATGATGTCGTTGACGTTGACGTTGCCCGCCGTGCCGCCGGCACCGGCGCTGCTCTGGATGAGCACGTTGCCATTGGTGGCCAGGTTGCTGCTGACGGCGGCCCCGGTGGTGTCGCCGCCGCTGGGCGCGATGGTGAAGTCCTTGGGGTCGATGAGCCAGGTGCCGCTGCCGCCCTCTGGCGCTGCCGTGGTGATCTGCGCGCCATCGGCCACCTTGACCGTCGCCGCCGAGGTCTCGACGAAGCCGCCCAGCCCCGCCTTGGCGCTGGCATCCAGCGTGCCGCCGACCTGCACGGCGCCGCCGTTCATGTCGCCCAGCACGCTGATGCGCCCGGCGTTGCCGCCCACCGGGGCGGCGGCGCTGATCGTGCCGCTGTTGCTGACGTTGTCGCCGGTGATCCAGATCTCGCCGGCCTTCTCGACCAGCGTGTTCGCACGCACGATGCCGGTGTTGTTGACCAGCGAGGCCGCGATGTCCTGTGCCGACCGCGCCGTCAGCGTGACAGTGCCGCCGTCGGCTGCGATGCTGCCGCTGTTGAGCACGCTGCCTTGCGCGCCCGGCGTGACGACAGCCGAGATGAGGCCGCTGCCGCTGATGCTGACGGTGGCGGCGCGGCCCGAGGCCAGCACGACGGAACCGGCATCAACGGCGATGCTGCCGCTGTTGCTGACCTGGTTGCCGAAGAGCGCCAGGTAACCGCCGGCGCTGGCGCGCAGGCTGCCCTGGTTGACGACGCTGCCCCCGCTGGCCGTGGCGCTGAAGTTGTAGCGGCCGGCCGCGAAGTCCTGCTGCGACAGGTCGAGCGTGGACGCGACCATGCCGCCGACATCGACCTGCGCGCCGGGGGCGAAGAGCACGCCGTTGGGGTTGCTCAGGAAGACCTGGCCGTTGGCCTTGAGCTGGCCGTAGATCTCGCTGCCGCTGTTGCCCAGGACGCGGTTCAGCGCAACGGAACTGGCGCCGGGCTGGCGGAATTCGACCGTGGCGCCGCTGCCGATGTTGAAGCTCTGCCAGTCCAGGCCCAGCCGGGCGCTGTTCTGCTGCACCACCAGCAGGTTGGGGCTGAGCTGCAGCTGGCCGCTGCCCACCACGACCTGGCCGCCCGAGGGCAGGGCGCCAGGGGCAGGCTGGGCCTGCGCCGGCGCGAAGGCGGCGCTGCCGAGCAGCGCCGAGAGCAGCCAGCACAGCAGCCGCGACAGC
>CAIWPS010000466.1 GCA_903914615.1 uncultured beta proteobacterium
CAAGCTGGAGGCCGACAGCTACGGCTCGCGCCCGCTGGGCCTGTACCGCCTGGGCGGCCTGGTGCAGCTGAACAGCCCCTTCGGCCGCGGCGACGGCTTCACCGCCAACGCCCTGGCCTCCAGCACCGGCGGCCTGGCGTTCGCGCTGCTGGGCTACACGACACCGCTGGGCAGCGACGGCGTGAAGGTCGGCAGCTCGCTCTCGGCGGTGCAGTATCAGCTCAACAAGACGCAGTTTCCGCTCGACCTCAAAGGCACCGCGGCCACCTTCAACGCCTACGGCCTGTACCCGCTGGTGCGGGCGCGCAACCTCAACATCTTCACCCTGGCCTCGCTGGAGCACAAGGAATACGTCGACCGCCAGGCCGCGGTCGGCGGCCGCACGCGCAAGAAGGTCGACACCTACGCGCTGGGCGCCACCGGCGACTTCCGCGACAGCCTGGGCGGCGGCGGCGTCAACACCTACGACTTCAGCCTGCTGGGCGGCCGCATCACCTACCCCGACGGCCGCAACCCCGCGCTCACCGATGCCCCCAGCTTCACCAAGTTCACCTACGCCTACAGTCGGCTGCAGGACTGGTTCACGGGGCACGCGCTGGTCTACTTCAGCCTGCGCGGCCAGTACGCCGCCAACAACCTCGACACCACCGAGCAGTTCCGCGTCGGCGGCCCCGACGGCGTGCGCGCCTACGCCTCGGGCGACGGCACCGGCGACATCGGCAGCCTGGCCAGCCTGGAGCTGCGCCTGCTGCCACCCGAAGACTGGTTCGGCCGCGTCGCGCGCGAGATGGTCTTCAGCGCCTTCGTCGACGGCGGCTACGTGCAATACAGCTACCGCACCACGCCCGGCACCTCGCTGACCCCCACGGCCAACCATGCCACCTACAGCGGCGTCGGCCTCGGCGTGGCCTGGGTGCGCGCCAACGAATACACGCTGCGGCTGTCGGTGAGCAAGGCCGTCAGCACCACGGCCAGCAGCGACGGGCTGCAGCGCCAGCCGCGCATCTATCTACAGGCCGCGCGCCTGTTCAACTGACGCGTCGCCAGGCGCCTTGCCCGAGATCACCGCCATGCCGTCCAGCCACCGCGCCCGCCCTGCCCGCTCCCCGCGCCGCGAGATGCCGGGCGCCCTGCGCCCGATCAGCCTGGCCGCGCTGATGCTCGTGGCCGCGCCGGCCAGCTTCGCCCTGCCGCAGGGTGCGGTGCTGACCAGCGGCCAGGCGACGGTGAAGCAGACCCAGCCGACGCAGCTGAACATCACCCAGAGCACGGCCAGCGCCAGCCTGGACTGGACCAGCTTTTCCATCGCCGCCGGCGAGCGCGTCAACATCGCCCAGCCCAGCAGCAGCTCGGTGCTGCTGAACCAGGTCGTCGGCAGCGACCCGTCGCTGATCTACGGCGCCCTCACCAGCAACGGCAGCGTCTGGCTCATCAACCCGCGCGGCATCGTCTTCGGCGCCGGTTCGCAGGTCAACGTCGGCTCGCTGCTGGCCAGCACGCTGTCCATCAGCAGCGTCGACGTGGCCTCGGGGCGGGTGCAGCTGGGCGCCGGCGCCGGCACGCCGGGCGAGCTGGTGGCCGCGGGCAACATCAGCGCGCCCGACGGCACGGTGGCGCTGGTGGCGCCGCAACTGGTGCAGAGCGGGCGCCTGGTCGCCCGCCGCGTCGGCCTGGCGGCGGCCAGCGAAGTGCTGGTCGACGTCGACGGCGACGGCCTCATCTTCTTCAACGTCCGCAACGACAACCTGAACACCCGGCTGACGGTGCTGGGCACCATCAACGCCGACGGCGGCACCGCCGACCTCCGCGCCGCGGCGCGCGCCGGCTTCGCCGACACCGTGCTGAACCTCGAAGGCATCGTGCAGGCGCGCACGATCGGCCTGCGCCAGGGGCAGATCTACATCGACGGCAGCAGCAGCGGCACGACCATGCTCGCCGGCACCCTGGACGCCAGCGGCAGCGGCGCCGGCCAGCAGGGCGGCGCCATCACCGTGCTGGGTCAGCAGGTCGGGCTGCAGGCCACGGCGCGCCTGGACGCTTCGGGCACGGCGGGCGGCGGCAGCATCCGCGTCGGCGGCGACGAGCACGGCCAGGGCCCGCTGCCCGACGCCGAGCGCGTCTCGGTGGCTGCCGGCGCAAGCCTGAACGCCGACGCCACGCTGCAAGGCAACGGCGGGAGCGTCGTCGTCTGGTCCGACCAGGTGACCCGTTTTGCCGGCGCCATCAGCGCCCGCGGCGGCGCCCAGGGCGGCGACGGCGGCAGCGCCGAAGTGTCGGGCAAGGCCTCGCTGCTCTATGACGGCAGCACCGACCTGCGCGCGCCGCTGGGGCGCACGGGCACGCTGCTGCTGGACCCCGACAGCATCACCGTCGACGCCGCCGGCACCGACCCGCTGCCACCCGGCGGCACCGTCAACTTCGGCGACGCGCCGCCCTCGCTGACGCTGTCCAACACCGCCATCACCAACCTGCTGGCGACCACGGCGGTCAACCTGCAGGCCAACAACACGGTGACCGTGAATGCCGGCGCCCCGATCAGCGGCGCCAACGCGCTGACGCTGCGCGCCGGCGGCGACGTGACCGTGAACTCGGCCATCACCACCGTCGGCCTCACGCTGTCGGCCAACGACGCCGGCGGCACCGTCGGCCAGGCGGGCAAGGTCGTCGTCAACGCCAACCTCGACGCCGGCACCGGCGCCCTCGTCATCACCAACAACGGTGCCGGCGGCGGCACCCACCAGATCGGCGCCGACCTCAGCGGCGCGACGCTGACGCTGACCGGCGACATCGCCCTGACCGCGAACTCGCAGTGGACGGTCAACGCCGCCGGGCCCTCGGTCGCCACTGGCGCCATCGGCGGCGCCTTCGCCCTCACCGAGGCCGGCACCGGCGTGCTCGTGCTGCAAGGCGCCAACACCTACAGCGGCGGCACCAACATCAATGGCGGCACGCTGCGCATCTCCGGCGTCAACGCCACGGCCGGCACGGGCGTCATCGCGGTCAACGGCAACACGCTGCAGATCGACAACGGCGCCACCGTCACCAACGGCGTCACCCTGGCCGCCAACGCCACCATCGGCAACAGCGCCGGCAGCGGCACGCTCGACGCCCTCGGCGGCTTCGCCATTCCCGGCACGCTGACCCTGGCGGCGTCCAATGGCAGCAGCCTGACGGTGAACAACGTCATCGCCGAGAGCGGGGGCGCGCAGGCCGTCAACGTCGCCGGCAGCGGCGGCACCGTCGTGCTGGGCCATGCCAACAGCTACAGCGGCGGCACGGTCGTCGCCGACGGTGCCACGCTCAAGCTCACCGACCCCCTGGCCGCGGGCAGCGGCGCCGGCGCCACCATCACGCTGGCCACGACGGCCTCGACGCTGGACATCTCCGGCGGCGCCACCGTCACCAACACCCTGGTCCTCGGCGACGGCGGCGGCACGCTCGCCAACAGCAGTGGTGCGGGCACCTACAACGGCGGCACGCTGACACTGGGCAACAACAGCACGCTGAACCTGTCCAGCGGCGGCAGCGGCCTGACCGTCGCCAGCGTCATCGCCGATGCCAACGGCAGCGGCCAGGTCGCGGTCGGTGCGGGCACCGGCACGGTCTTCCTGACCAACACGAACACGTATGCCGCCGGCACCACCGTCACCGACGGGCGGCTGAGCATCGCCACGCTGGCCAACATCGGCGGCAGCAACCTCACGCTCAACGGCGGCACGCTCAATGTCAGCGCCGACCTCAACCTCAACAGCCCGGTCACGCTGGGCGCCGGTGGCGGCACGCTGGACGTCGACGCCAACAAGACCCTGACGCTGACCAGCGCGGTCAGTGGAGGCGCCGGCACACTCACCAAGTCCGGTGCCGGCACCGCCGTGCTGGCGGCAGCCGACCGCATCGGCAACGGCAACGGCCTGGCCGTCAGCGGCGGAACGCTCGACCTCGGCACCTTCAGCCAGACCGTGACCGGCGTGCAGCTGACTGGCGGCGCCAGCATCGTCAACGGCACGCTCACCAGCACCGGCACGGCCTTCGACCTGCAGTCGGGCAGCGTCGGCGCCGTGCTGGACGGCGCCGTCGGGGCCAACAAGTCCACCGCCGGCAGCGTCACCCTCAGCGGGGCCAACACCTACACCGGCACCACCACCGTCAGCGGCGGCACGCTGAGCCTGGGCGCCAGCAACGTGCTGGCCCCTGGCGGCGCGCTGGTCGTCAACGGCGGCACCTTCGACATCAACTCGCGCAGCAACACCGTGGCCTCGGTGTCGCTGCAGTCGGGCAGCATCACCGGCACCACCGGCGTGCTCACCAGCACGGCCAATGTCGATGCGCAGTCCGGCACCATCAGCGCAATCCTGGGCGGCGCCGCCGGGCTCACCAAGACCACCGCCGGCAGCGTTTCGCTCAGCGGCGCCAATACCTACACTGGCGCCACCACCGTGAGCGCCGGCCCGCTGACGCTGGGCGCCAGCAACGTGCTGGCCAACGGCAGTGCGCGGGTCGTCAACGGCGGCACCTTCGACATCAACACCCGCAGCGACACCGTGGCCTCGGTGTCGCTGCAGTCGGGCAGCATCACCG
>CAIWPS010000467.1 GCA_903914615.1 uncultured beta proteobacterium
CGACCTCGGGCGTCAACATCATCGGCCGTGCCGAAAGCGCGGCCACGACCAGCCAGACCAACAGCCAGATCCTGCTGTACGTCGGGCCGACTCTGCGTTGATTTTTTCCTACGGGAACCCCGGGGTGTCGAGCGTGCCTAGCGCCCGACACCCCGGCCCCTTGTGCCAGCAAAGGGAACCCCATGCAATCTCGAAAACTGTCTCTTGCGATCGCGACTTTTCCGTACGGGGGCAACGGCGGCGTTTCCAGTGAGGCGCCCACCGTCCGTAATTGGCTCATGAAGACGTGGCAGCAGGCCGCGGCCGATGAGCGAATCGAGAAGTGTGCCGTCCGCGACTTCTCCGACACACCGATCACCATGACCCGCAACGCTGCGGTCGAATGGGCGCAGCAGGAGAAGTTCGATCTGCTCCTGATGATCGACTCCGACATGGCGCCCGACTGCGAGGCCGGCGATCCCGAGGCCAAGGAGTTCTGGGCGAGCAGCTTCGACTACCTCTACGAGCATTACGAGCGCGGGCCGATCGTGATCGGGGCGCCGTACTGCGGGCCGCCGCCGGCCGAGAACGTCTACATCTTCCTGTGGCGCAACCAGCGCTCGAACAACCCGAACCCCGACTGGCAGCTTGGGCAGTATACCCGCGAACATGCCGCCATCATGGCCGGCATTCAGGAGTGTGCGGCGCTGCCGACCGGCCTGATCCTGTTCGACGTCCGCGTGTTCGATGTCGTGACCAAGCCCTACTTCACCTACGAGTATCACGGCGACGGGGCCAAGTGCTCGAAGTGCGGCGAGACTGAACCGGGCCCGCAGTCGCGCAAGGCTTCGACCGAGGACGTGGTGACGACGCGGAACATCAGCCTCTGCGGGCTGGCCAAGCTGGGCTACAACCCGATGCTCGCCAACTGGGACGCCTGGGCCGGACACTGGAAGCCGATCTGCGTCAAGAAGCCGCGGACCGTGAAGATCGACGCGATCTCGAAGGTCTACACCAAGGCCACGCTCGAAGGCGTCCGCAGCGATCAGAAGCTCATCAACCTCGGGCCAGCGGTGCCGGCCAATCGATTCGACAAACCCAACGGCAAGCAGCACGACATGGCGGCGCTGCTGCCGGCGCGCGGGCAGACGCTTGACGGTCTGGACGCCAAAGCGATCGCCAAGGAGGTCTCGGCTCGAATGGGCTATGGACCAATTACGGTGCGAGAAGATCCGAAGACGGAAGCCCGCGTTAAAGAGCTGCTCGAAAACGCAGTGGAGACGATCCCTTTTTCCGAAGTGGACAACGACTAAAGGTGCTCACGTGGACAACATGCCATGCAAGGGGTGCGGTCGATGCCCGTCATGCGGTCAACCGTGGCCGACTCACGGTGGACCATACGTGCCGTACCAGCCATTTCAACCGTACGTTCCGCAACCGACTTTCCCATTCACGCCTCCGGTGAATCGGTTCCCCGGTTGGCCACGATACCACGGCGATTATTTTCAAGGCCACCAAGTTTGGTGTAGCGCGCCTACCACGACGTCCCAGGGTTACGGAATCAACTGATGCGCCCCTGCTGGTGGGGCGCGGGCCGTGCGCCTGTACGCCCCTGCGGGCGCCGGCTTTTTACATGCTATCCCCGAAACACAAACACTACGCGAACGATCCGAAGTCGGTAGCTCACCGCAAGGAGCTGCGACGCACCGCGATGGCGCGGCTCGAAGGCCGCGTGATCCGCGGCGTCAAGACGAGCGACTTCGCCGAGGCGTTGTTCATTGCTTTCGGGGGGCCGAAGAAGATGGCGGCCGACTTGTTCGAAATGTTTCACAACGTCGCGACGCCACCGACTGTCAAGGCCCGAATCGCCACGATCATGACGCAGGTACTGCACGAGCACACGAAGACGATGGGCAACTCGTCGGACCTGAAGCAAATCCCGACCGAGGACCTGAAGCGGCTGGGGCGCCAGTTGCTGTACGAGGACGACGAAGCCGAACTGGAACCGGAACCGACTCACACCGCGCTCGGGGCGCGACTTCCCGACTTGCAGGACGACGATGAATCGTAAGACCAACCGCCAGCGCAAGGATCTTCAGCCGAGCGACGTGTCGCGCGCGCAGAAGGCCAAGCACGTTGCGCCGGCGGTCCCGATCGATCTTCCCGACTTCGTGATGCCGCTCAAGGGCACGCCCGAGTACGAACAACTTCTTGTCTGGCAGGGGAAGGGCTCTGCGGAGTTTCCCGAGGAGGAATCCCGGGAGGAGTTGCACGAGTACCAAATTCGACAATTGGAGGAGGTGATCGCAGAACTCTGGCGTCGCGAGCGCGTGACGCTTGATCTATTCGAGCCCCTCCCCAGCCAGCAAGAACTCTTCGATTCGACGGCCAAGGAAATCCTGGCGTTCGGTTCCAACCGCGGTGCCAAGACGACAGCCTGCATGGTGCAGCTAGCGATGATCGTGCAAGGTCGCCACCCGCGACTGTCGGGAATGCCTTGGGGCATCCGCAAGAACGGCGGGCGCTGTGCGGTCGTGGGCTACGACCTGGGCCACATCGGCCGCGTGCTCTATCCGAAGCTTTTCCGTCCCGGGGCGATCAAGATCATCCGCGACGAAGTGACCGGCAAGTGGCGCTCGTACCGCCCCTGGCTGCCGAGTGACAAGGCTCGCGAAGGTGAAGCGGAGGAAGCACCGCCCCTGATTCCTCCGGAAATGATCGCCCCGGGCGGGATCGCGTGGCTGGTGCGGAAGCTGAACATTCCCAAGCGGATCAAGCTCGTGAACGGCTGGGAGATTTACTTCTTCAGCAGCGAGGGCGAGCCGCCCCAGGGTGACGACTACGACCTGGCCGTGTTCGACGAAGAAATGCAGCGGCCGGACTTCTACACCGAAATCAGCGTGCGCCTGCTGACCCGCAAGGGGTTCTTCCTGTGGGGAGCGACCGGCCACGTCGGCGGTGATGCGCTGGTCAAGCTGGCTGACCGTGCCCAGCAGCAAGTCAACGATCCGAGCCCGCGGGTGAAGGCGATCTTCTTCGGCATGGACATGAACCCGCATCTCGACCCCGAGGAGCGGGCCCTGCTCAAGGACAAGTTCGCCAACGACCCCGACGCTTATCGGGCGCGCATCGAAGGCGTGCTGATGGGCAATACGTTCCGGGTGTACCCCGAGTTCTCGATCAAGGTGCATGGCTTCGACCTGAAGGATCTGAAGGAAAGCGTGGTCCCGGAAGACTGGGCGCGGTGGATGATTCTCGACCCAGGTCGCCAGAAGTGCGCTACCGCGTTTATGGCCATGCCGCCGGACGAGCACATGATCCTGCAAGAGGGTGAGCTGTACATCACCGAATGCACGGCCAGAAAGTGGGCTTCGGCTGTCGAGATCGCGACGCGAGGAAAGTTCTTCGAGGCAGCGATCATCGACGGGCAGGCGGCGCGCGTACACGAGATGACCAGCGGCATCACTCGCGAGCAACTGTACTGGGAAGCCCTCGACGAACTTGGTGTCTGGGATCGGTTTCGCCACAAGCGATTCATTTACGGTTCGACCGACATCGAATCGCGCGTCGAATCTGTTCACGATTGGCTGGCGCCGGGCGAAGAGGGGACGCCTTACTACCGGATCGCCATCGGCCGTTGCCCGAACACCGAACGGGAATTCGTGGCCTACGTCAATACCCGCGTGAAAACGCCTTCGGGCGCAAGGCTCACCGATAAGCCGAACGCCAAAAGCCCGAACGATTGCATGAACTGTTTGGAGTACGCAGCAGCCTTCCGCCCGCAATACCGTCGGCCTCGCAAGAAAGAGCGGGCCAAGAGCAACGCGGTGCTGTTCATGGAGGCCAAGCGCAAGCGGGAGCGGCAGGATTCGCGGGGCGTCAACTTCGGACCAGCGTCAGTACCAGCAACCAGTCACAGTCTTTCCTAAAGGGACAAGCAGATGGCACTCATCAAGCAGGGCGCGTCGGAACTCTTGAACCCGGGCGGCGTCAACACGATCCAGGGCCGCATGACCGACCAGGGCGGATTCAAGCCCGAGTTCGGCGACTACGATCCGCCGCCGCTCATGGCTGGCCAGGAAGTCTGGTTCTACCCCGGCAGCGTCGAGCGCAACCCGATCGCCGCCGAGTGCAAGAGCGTGCAGATGATCCCGGTCGAAGGGGCCGACGGCAAGATCACCGGCCAGAAGCAAGGCCGCACGGCCGAGATCGTGGTCCGCACGCCGCAAGGCTTGCAGACCTTCGAGGCGGCCCTGCACATCCGCGACCCGCGCTGCCGTGACGCCAGACGCAAGGACGAGGGGGCCTGGGACTACAAGCCCGAGCCGACCTACATCAGCGAGCAGCGCCGGCGGATCAACGCTCTGGAGGAGCGCATCGCCGTGCTCGAAGCCGTGTTGACCGAACCCGCCAAGAAGAAGCCTTCGAGTAACTGATGGCAACCGTAGCGGCCAAACGCGAACGAACGAGTGAAGACCCGTTCGACTCCGACTCGCCCTTGAAACCCCTGGCTGCGGCCTGGCGGAAGCAGATCCGCATCGCCCAGGACTACAAGCAGGTGCAGTTCGATGGGGCTGCGCGCGAGGCCATGCACTTCTTCAACTCGGATCACTCGTTCCTGTGGAACGCTCAGGATCCGCGCAGCTTCCTGCACGGCGGCGCCGGCGGGATGGTCTCGCCTGGGTTCTCGTTCACCTATCAGGTGATGGCCGAGTACGTCGGGCTGTTTGGCCCGCGGATGTACGCCAAGAACCCGAACCGGCAATGCAACCCGCGGCTGCCGACCGACCTCGACCCGAACCAGTTCATCGACCCGGAGCTGGTCGACCGCCTGCAAGAACTCCAGCAGATGGGCCAGGAGATGCAGCAGAAGTGGGCGGCTCAGCAACCGCCGCCGCAGCAGGGTCAGCAGCCCGCGCCGCCGCCACCCTTACCGCGCGCGCTCCAGCAGCAGATCGACTTTTTGCAGCAGCAGGTCGAAGCTCAGACCCGGGAGTACAAGCGGTATCTGGCCAAGAATGCCAAGCGGTACGCCGAGGACAAGAGCCGCGCGGCCTTGATCCAGAAGCTCCTGAACTACACGCCGAACGTGCTGGATCTCAAGAGCCATTTCCGCCAGACGGTGGACGAGACACTCATCACGGGCCTGTCGTGGCTCATCACCGAACTGTACCAGGCGCCCGGCTCGCAATATGTCTTGCCGGGGTCGTTCCATGTGTCGAGCGCGGACGTCTTGCTAGACCCAGACGCCTCATGCCGGGACGAGTGTCTGTGGATGGCGCGCCGGTCGATCCGTAAGACGTGGCAGGTAGAGCGCAAGTTCGGCAAGAAGCGCGGCTCACTCAAGGGGAACCTCGAATCGCTGGCCGCGATGGGGATGTGGGGCGAGGACGATTGGGGCTACCGGCTCAGCCGCCTGCAAGGCCAGACCTCGGACCTGATGTGCTACTGGGAGATCTGGTCGAAGCAGGGAATGGGTGGACGGCTCAAGAACGTCCGTGGCGACGTGGCCGACGTGCTCGAAGACTGCGGCGACTACGCCTACATCGTGGTGGCCGACGGCTACGACGGCGTGCTGAACGTGCCGCAGAAGGTCGGCCGCTCGGGCAACCCGGAGAAGATCTGCGAGTACACCGAATGGCCGATTCCGTTCTGGCTCGACGGTGACTGGCCGCTGTCGCCGATGGTCTACCACGACGTTCCGAACCAGCTCTACCCG
>CAIWPS010000468.1 GCA_903914615.1 uncultured beta proteobacterium
CGCCCATGCCCTGGTTGCCAACCACCCCGAGATCCACCTCATCGTGCTGCTTGTCGATGAGCGGCCCGAGGAAGTGACCGAGATGCTGCGGACGGTCCGCGGCGAGGTCATCAGCAGCACCTTCGACGAGCCGGCGGCGCGCCACGTGCAGGTGGCCGAGATGGTGATCGAGCGCGCCAAGCGCCTGGTCGAGCTGAAGAAGGACGTCGTCATCCTGCTCGACAGCATCACCCGCCTGGCCCGTGCCTACAACAACGTGCTGCCGTCTTCGGGCAAGGTGCTGACCGGCGGCGTCGATGCCAATGCGCTGCAGCGCCCCAAGCGCTTCTTCGGCGCCGCGCGCAACACCGAGGAAGGCGGCACGCTGACCATCATCGGCACCGCGCTGATCGACACCGGCTCGAAGATGGACGAAGTGATCTACGAAGAATTCAAGGGCACCGGCAACTGCGAGATCCACCTCGACCGCCGCATGGCCGAGAAGCGCGTCTACCCGTCCATCCTCATCAACAAGAGCGGCACGCGGCGCGAGGAACTGTTGCTGAAGCCGGAAATCCTGCAGAAGAGCTGGATCCTGCGCAAGCTGCTCTACCCGATGGACGAGATCGAGGCGATGGAGTTCATCCTCGAGAAGATGAAGGCGACCAAGAACAACTTCGACTTCTTCGACATGATGAGGCGCGGCGGCTGAACCCTGCCGATCTATAATCCGCGGTTACCCGCCCCCGGCAAGTGCGCTGCATGGTGCAGCGTGGCTCCCGAAACGCGACAGAGGCACCCCATGAAAGACGGCATCCACCCCAACTACCGCGAGGTCTGCTTCCAGGACCTGTCCAACGGCTTCAAGTTCGTCACCCGGTCCTGCCTGCAGACCAAGGACACGATCAAGCTGGAAGACGGCCGCGAGCTGCCGCTGATGAAGCTGGAATCCACCAGCGAGACGCACCCGTTCTACACCGGCACGCAGAAGAGCGTGGACAACCTGGGCGGCCGCGTCGAGAAGTTCCGCAACAAGTTCGCCCGCGTCGGCATGAAGAAGTCCACGGCCACCACGCCGGCGGCGGACGGCGCTGCGGACTGACACCTTGGCCCGCGCCCGGCGCACGACAGAGGCAGCCACGGCTGCCTTTTTCTTTGCCGCTGCGCACCGCGGCACCGGCACGGCGTGAGCAGCCCCAAGCCCGCCCTCGTCACCCAGCGTGGCGCACGGCGCCTGCCGCGCGCGGCGCTGCTGCTGCTGTGCGCGGCCTACCTGCTGCCGGGGCTGGTCGGCCGCGACCCCTGGCGCAACGCCGACCTCACGGCATTCGGCCAGATGGCAGCCATCGCCGACGGCCGCACGACCTGGTGGGCGCCGATGCTGGGGGGCGTGCCGGCCGACACTGCGCTCTTGCCGCACTGGCTGGGCGCCCTCTTCATCATGGCCGGCCATGGCTGGCTCGCCGCACCGGTGGCGGCGCGCGTGCCCTTCACGCTGCTGCTGGCGCTGACGCTGGCGCTGGTCTGGTACACCACCTTCCACCTCGCGCGCACCGAGTCGGCCCAGCCCGTGCCCTTCGCCTTCGGCGGCGAGGCCGAACCCATCGACTACGCCCGCGCCATCGCCGACGGTGCCGTGCTGGCGCTGATGGCCACGCTGGGCTTGCTGCAGTTCGGCCACGAGACGACGCCCGAGCTGGCGCAACTGTGCGCCATCAGCCTCTTCATCTACGCCCTCGCCGCGGCGCCCTACCGCGTCGCCACGGCGCGCCTGGCGGCGCTGGCCGCGCTGCCGCTGCTGGCCGGCAGCGGCGCGCCCAGCCTGGCGCTGGCCGCCGGCGTGGCCGGGCTGGTGGTCTGCTGGCGCTCGCGCTATGCGCAGGTGCGGCGCTTCGGCCTGTGGGTGGCGCTGGCGATGGGGCTGGCGGCCGCCATGGGCCTGGCGCTGCAGGCCTGGCGCTGGCGCACCGAGACGCTGGTCGCATCGGAACTGCCCGGCCTGGCCAAGCTCTGGCTGTGGTTCATGTGGCCGGTGTCGGCGCTGGCGCTGTGGACGCTGTGGCGCTGGCGGCGCCAGCTCACGCACCGCCACCTGGCGGTACCGCTGGTGTCGGTGGGCGTGGCGCTGGGCGGGAACATCGCGATGGGCGGGTCGGACCGCGCGCTGATACTGGGCCTGCCGGGCCTGGCGGTGCTGGCCGCGTTCGCGCTGCCGACGCTCAAGCGCAGCGCAGCGGCGGCGATGGACTGGTTCTCGATGTGCTTCTTCACCGCCTGCGCCATCACCATCTGGGTTGTCTACGCCGCGATGCAGACCGGCGTGCCGGCGCAACCCGCGGCCAACGTGGCCCGCTTGCTGCCTGGCTTCGTGCCGAGCTTCTCGGCGTTGGCGCTGGCGGCGGCGCTGGCGGGCACCGCCGCCTGGGTCTGGCTCGTGCGCTGGCGCACCGGCCGCCACCGCGAGGCGGTGTGGAAGAGCCTGGTGCTGCCGGCAGGCGGGGTGGCGCTGTGCTGGCTGCTGTTGATGACCTTGTGGCTGCCGCCGCTGGACTATGCACGCAGCCCGCGGCCGCTGATGAAGCTGCTGCTGCCCCTGCTGCCGCGCGACGCCTGCATCGCGGCGCCCGGGCTGGCACCCGCCGCGGTGGCCGCGCTCGAGGTCTTCGGCGGCTGGCGCGTCGACGCCCGCCCGCAGGCGGCGGGCGACGGCTGCGGCTACCTCGTCCGCGCCACGCGCGAGGCGGTGCTGCCGGCGCCGCCGCCGGGCTGGGAGCCGGTGGCGCAGGTGCAGCGGCCGACCGACCGCGAAGAGACGACCTTGATCTACCGCCGCAGCGCCGCGCGCTGAACGGGGGCCTTCAGGCGGCCACCGTCTCGTCGACCCGCTTGCGCCGCGCGCGCAGCGCAGGCAGCACGAGCTTGAAGGTCGACCCCTTGCCCGGTTCGCTCTGGATGTCGATCTCGCCGCCATGGCGCTGCGCCACGTGCTTGACGATGGCCAGGCCCAGACCGGTGCCGCCGGTGTCGCGCGAGCGGCTGCTGTCGACGCGGTAGAAGCGCTCGGTCAGCCGCGGCAGGTGTTCGCGGGCGATGCCCGGGCCGGTGTCGGTGACCTCGATCTCGGCGCCGCCATCGGGGCGCCACAGCCAGCGCAGCTGGATGTGGCCACCGTCGGGCGTGTAGCGCACGGCGTTGTTGAGCAGGTTGGACACGGCGCTGTGCAGCTCGCTGTCGCTGCCCGCCATCTCGGCATCGTCGCCGCCGACGAGCTCGATGGTGTGGCGGCCGCCCGAGAGCGCCTGCGCGTCCAGCCGCGCACGCACCAGCAGCTCGGCCGCGTTCAGCCAGCGGTCGGCCGGCGGCCGCGGGCTGCCTTCCAGCTTGGCCAGCGTCAGCAGGTCACCGACCAGCGCCTGCATGCGGTCGGTCTGCTGCTGCATCAGGGCCAGCACGCGCTGGCGCTCGGTCTCGGTCAGCGGCAGCCTTGCCATCGTCTCGACGAAGCCGGCCAGCACCGTCAGCGGCGTGCGGATCTCGTGCGAGACGTTGGCGACGAAGTCGCGCCGCATGGCTTCGGCGCGCTCGCGTTCGGTGATGTCCTGCGACAGCACCAGCTTCATGCCCTCGCCGTAGGGCCGCACCAGCACCGACAGCGTGGTGCGGCCCAGCGGCCCGCTGAAAACCACGGCCTCGTCATGGCGCCCGCCCTGCAGGTGGGCCACGAAGGCCGGCATGCGCACGAGGTTGGTGACGCGCTGGCGGCGGTCGCGCTGGGGGTCGAGGCCGAAGTGCTCGGCCGCCACCGAGTTGCACCATTCGATCTGGTCGGCGGCGTCGAGCATCATCACGCCGTTGGGCGAGGCCTCGATGGCCGAGAGGAACTGCGACAGCCGCTCCTGTTCCTGTTGGATCGCCAGGTCGCGCGAGCGCAGCGCCTTCTCGGTGCGGTAGGCCAGCTCGCCCCAGAAGCCCGAGTCGCGCGGCGCCTGCGTCGTCTGCGCGCCGCGCAGCCAGTTCATCAGGCCCTGGCCGCGCCAGGAATCGCGCAGCACCAAGAGCACGATGGCCAGCAGGCCGCCGACCGCCATCGCCGGCACCGCCAGGTGCGCCAGCACGCCGAACAGCGCCGCCACCGCGGACACCGTCAGCACCACGCCCAGCGCGGCCAGGGTGCGCGCGAGCCACCAGCCCATCGCGACCGCGCCCTATGCAGCGACGCTGCCGAGCTGCTGCGTCAGCCGGTAGCCGGCGCCGCGCACGGTCTCCACGAGCCCGGCGCACTGCACCGGGCCCAGGGCTTCGCGCAGGCGCTTGACGTGGACGTCCACCGTGCGCTCCTCGATGAAGACGTGGTCGCCCCAGACGCGGTCGAGCAACTGGGCGCGGCTGTGCACGCGCTCGGGGTGGGTCATGAAGAAATGCAGCAGGCGGAACTCGGTCGGGCCGACCTTGACCTCTCGCATCTCGCCCTCGACGCGCCGCGTGACGCGCCGCGTCGCCGGGTCCAGCCGCAAGCCCTGGACTTCGACCGCGGCGTCCAGCGCCTCGGGCGCCTTGCGCCGCAGCACGGCGCGGATGCGCGCCAGCAGCTCCTTGGTCGAGAAGGGCTTGGTCAGGTAGTCGTCGGCACCGGCGTCCAGGCCGGTGATCTTGTCGGCCTCTTCGGCCCGCGCCGTCAGCATGATCAGCGGCAGCTCGCGCGTGCGCGCATCGCCGCGCCAGCGCCGGGCCAGCTGCAGGCCGGACTGCCCGGGCAGCATCCAGTCCAGCAGCACCAGGTCGGGCAGTTCGCGGTCGACCTCGCGCTGGGCGATGTCGGCGTCGGCCGCCAGCTTGACCTCGAAGCCGGCATGGCGCAGGTTGATGGCGATCAGCTCGCCGATCGCCGCTTCGTCTTCGACCACCAGCACGGTGCTCATCGCTCGCCCCTAGCGGATCGCATTTTCGACATCGGCCATCGACGTGTGGCGCACGTCGGTGCCCTTGACGACATAGATGATGGCCTCGGCCAGGTTCTTGGCGTGGTCGCCGACGCGCTCGATGGCCTTGGCGACGAAGACGAGGTCGATGCTGGAGGAGATGGTGCGCGGGTCTTCCATCATGTAGGTGATGAGCTTGCGCAGCAGGCCGTCGAACTCCTGGTCGATCTGGTCGTCCTGCTTCAGCACTTCCAGCGCGCGCGCCGTGTCCAGGCGCGCGAAGGCGTCGAGCGCCTTGCGCAGCTGGGCGATGGCCAGGTCGGCCTCGAAGCTGAGGTCGGCCACGGGCAGCCGCAGCCGCGACGACACGCCGGTGTTGATGAGCCGCTGCACCGTGCGCGCGATCCGCGCCGCCTCGTCGCCGACGCGTTCCAGGTTGGCGATGGCCTTGCTGATGGCGATGAGCAGCCGCAGGTCGCGCGCCGTCGGCTGGCGGCGTGCGATGATGGCCGAGAGGTCGCGGTCGATCTCCACTTCCATCTGGTTGACGCGCTCTTCCTGCTGCAGCACCAGGCTGGCGGTGTCGCCGCTGAACTGCGTCAGCGCGAAGATGGCCTGCGTGACCTGCGATTCGACGAGGCCGCCCATCTCCAGCACGCGGCTGGAAATACCGCTCAACTCGGCGTCGAACTGGGTGGACAGGTGCTTGTCGCTCATCCGAATCTCCCGGTGATGTAGTCCTCGGTGTCCTTCTTCTTCGGCTGCATGAACAGCTCCGAAGTCGGACCGAATTCGACGAGATCGCCCAGGTACATGTAGGCGGTGAAGTCGCTGCAGCGCGCTGCCTGCTGCATGTTGTGGGTGACGATGACCACGGTGTAGTCGGCCTTCAGTTCGTGGATCAGTTCCTCGATCTTGCCGGTGGAGATGGGGTCCAGCGCCGAGCAGGGTTCGTCCAGCAGCAGCACTTCGGGCTTGATGGCGATGCCGCGCGCGATGCACAGGCGCTGCTGCTGCCCGCCCGACAGGCCCGAGCCGCTCTGGTCCAGCTTGTCCTTGACCTCGTTCCACAGCGCCGCCTTCTTCAGCGCCCACTCCACGCGTTCGTCCATCTCCACCCGCGGCAGCGACTCGAACAGTCGCACGCCGAAGGCGATGTTGTCGTAGATCGACATCGGGAAGGGCGTCGGCTTCTGGAAGACCATGCCGACCTTGGCACGGACCAGCGAGACGTCGAGCTTGCTCGTCAGGATGTCCTCGCCGTCGAGCAGGATGCTGCCCTCGGCGCGCTGCTCGGGGTAGAGCTCGAACATGCGGTTGAAGGTGCGCAGCAGGGTGCTCTTGCCGCAGCCCGAGGGGCCGATGAAGGCCGTGACCTTGCCTTGCGGGATGTCGAGGTTGATGTGCTTGAGGGCGTGGAAGCTGCCGTAGTAGAAATTCAGGTCGCGCACCGAGAGCTTGGGGCTCAGGGTGGCGGGCGTCTCGACCTTGGCGTCCATGGGGCGGGTCCTCTCGGTCTTCAATTCTTGTTGCGGAACAGCACGCGCGCCAGGATGTTCAGCGCCAGCACGCCCAGCGTGATGATGAACACGCCGGCCCAGGCCAGGTTGCGCCAGTTCTCGTAGGGGCTCATCGCGAACTTGAAGATCGTCACCGGCAGGCTGGCCATGGGCTCGCCCAGGTTGAGCGTCCAGAACTGGTTCGACAGCGCCGTGAAGAGCAGCGGCGCGGTCTCGCCGGTGATGCGCGCCACCGCCAGCAGGATGCCGGTGATGACGCCGGCGCGCGCCGACTTCAGCGTCACCGACAGGATCACCTTCCACTTCGGCGTGCCCAGTGCGTAGGCCGCCTCGCGCAGGGCGTTGGGGATCAGGCTCAGCATGTTCTCGGTCGTGCGCACGACCACCGGGATGACGATGAGTGCCAGCGCCAGCACCCCCGCCATGCCGGAGAAGGTGTGGAAGCGCGCGACCACGACCGAGTAGATGAACAGGCCGATGACGATGGAAGGCGCCGACAGCAGGATGTCGTTGATGAACTGGGTGAAGCGGCCCAGCCAGCTGCGCCGGCCGTACTCGGCCAGGTAGACGCCGGCCATGATGCCGATGGGCGTGCCCAGCAGGGTGGCCGCGATGTCCATCACCAGCGAGCCCGCGATGGCGTTGGCCAGGCCGCCCGTGTCGGCCTGCGGCGGCGGCGTCATCTGCGTGAAGACGGCCCAGTTCAGGCCGCCGAGGCCGAGGCGGATGGTCTCGAACAGGATCCACGCCAGCCAGAACAGGCCGAAGCCCATCGCGGCCAGCGACAGCGTCAGCGCGACGGCATTCGTCAGCTTGCGACGCGCGTGCAGGCGGGCGCGTCCGGGGTCGAGTGCGGCGAGGCTCAAGTCCGCTTCCCTTCGTTACGCTGCAGCCGCGACAGCAGCAGCTTGGACATCGCCAGCACGACGAAGGTGATGAAGAAGAGGATGAGCCCGAGGTAGATCAGCGAGGCCTGGTGCAGCCCCGGGTTGGCCTCGGCGAACTCGTTGGCCAGCGCCGAGGTGATGCTGTTGGCGGCCTCGAACAGCGACAGCGAATTCAGCTGGTTGAAGTTGCCGATGACGAAGGTCACGGCCATGGTCTCGCCCAAGGCCCGGCCCAGCCCCAGCATCACCGCGCCGACGACGCCGGTCTTGGTGTACGGCAGCACCACCTTCCACACCACCTCCCAGGTCGTCGAGCCCAGGCCGTAGGCCGATTCCTTGAGCATCGGCGGCGTGGTCTCGAAGACGTCGCGCGTCACCGAGGCGATGTAGGGAATGATCATGATGGCCAGGATGATGCCGGCCGAGAGGATGCCGATGCCCACCGGCGCGCCCGAAACCAGCGCCCCCAGCACCGGCACGCCGCTGAACAGGCGTTGCAGGGGCTGCTGCACGTATTCGGCCAGGATCGGGCCGAAGACCAGCAGGCCCCACATGCCGTAGACGATGGAAGGTACGGCGGCCAGCAGTTCGATGGCCACGCCCAGCGGCCGCCGCAGCCAGCCCGGCGACAGTTCGGTGAGGAAGAGCGCGATGCCGAAGCTCACCGGCACGGCGATGACGAGCGCGATGGCCGACGTGGCCAGCGTGCCGTAGATCATCACCAGACCGCCGTAGCGGTCGTTGACCGGGTCCCACTCGCTGCGCCAGAGGAAGCTCAGGCCGTATTCCCGGATCGCCGGCCAGGCACCGGCCACCAGCGACAGGATGATGCCGGCCAGCAGCGCCAGCGTGAGCCAGGCGGCAGCGTGGGCGGCAATGGAAAAGGCGGCGTCGCCCCAGGGCAGGCGCCGCTTGCGCGGCGGTGGCCTGCCCCCGGTGGCGGCCTGGGGGGGCCTGGACATGTCTGCCTCGTAGGGTGTGGCAGGAAGTGTAGCGGCCATGTCCGGGGCTTCAGAGGGTCAGCGGGACCGCCGGGTCACTTGATGGCGACCGACTTGCCGCCGCCGTCCTTGATCTCCGCCCAGCTCTTGCGCACCAGCGTCTTCACGCCGTCGGGCAGGGCCACGTACTCAAGGTCAGTGGCCATCTTGTCGCCGTTGGCGTAGGCCCAGTCGAAGAACTTCAGCGTGCCCGTGGCCTGCGCCGGCTTGTCCTGCGCCTTGTGCAGCAGGATGAAGGTGGCGCCGGTGATGGGCCAGGCGTCCTTGCCGGGCTGCTCGGTGAGGATCTGGAAGAAGGACTTGTCCCAGGACGCGCCGGCCGCTGCGGCCTTGAACGCGGTGTCGTCGGGCGCCACGAAGCTGCCGGCGGCATTGCGCATCAGCACATGCGCCATCTTGTTGGTCTTGGCGTAGGAGTATTCAACGTAGCCGATGGAGTTGGGCAGGCGCTGCACGAAGGCGGCCACGCCCTCGTTGCCCTTGCCGCCGGCGCCGGTGGGCCAGTTCACCGCCGTGCCTTCGCCGACCTTGGCCTTCCAGTCCGCATTCACCTTCGAGAGGTAGTTGGTGAAGATGAAGGTGGTGCCCGAGCCGTCGGCGCGGCGCACCGGCGCGATCGTGGTGTCGGGCAGCGCGACGCCGGGGTTCAGCGCCGTGATCGCGGCGTCGTTCCACTTCGTGATCTTGCCCAGGTAGATGTCGCCGAGCACGGCGCCCGTCAGCTTGAGCTGGCCTGGCGCCACGCCCTTGACGTTGACCACCGGCACGACGCCGCCGATCACGGTCGGGAATTGCACCAGGCCGTCCTTGGCCAGTTCGGCGTCGGTCAGCGGCATGTCCGAAGCGCCGAAGTCGACGGTCTTGCCGCGGATCTGGCGCAGCCCGGCGCCCGAGCCGACCGACTGGTAGTTGACCTTCGCGCCGGAGGCCTTGTTGTAGGCATCGGCCCACTTGGCATACAGCGGCGCGGGGAAGGTGGCGCCGGCGCCGGTGACGTCCTGGGCCCAGCTGCCGGCGGCAAGGGTGACGAGGACCAGAGCGGAGGCGGCAGAGCGCAGCGAAGTCTTGAAAGTCATGGACGGAGCCCTGGCGGTTGAGTTGGCAGGACTCTAGGCGGGCGATCTGACAGGCGCGTGACGCCGGCGCCAGGCCGGAGCCTGACGCAGTGCTGTCATCCCAGGGTCACGCCATCGTCACAAAGC
>CAIWPS010000469.1 GCA_903914615.1 uncultured beta proteobacterium
TGCTCTTGCGCCGTCTCGGCCTGGGTTGGCTTCTTGCGCCCGCCGCCTTGCGGCATCATCGCCGGATTGACCGAAAGGCTTTGCATCACTTGGCTTTTGAGCGCCCCGACCAGCTCAAAAGCTTCCTTCCACAGCGGCGGAAACTCGGCGAACTTGGTTTTGTTGGGGTCGGTCATCCAGATCGCCGCCATGTTCAAAACCATACTGCCGGTGCGCGGGTTGCTTTCCGGGTCGGTCATGATAATTGGCATCAAGGCATATTGGGCGCTGTCGAGCCCCATGTTTAGCGCATCATTAGCGCCGTATTGGGTCTGCGCGATGGTGGCAATCGGGCTCTGTCCCCAAAAGCTTCCGGCCAGCCGCTTGAGCGGCGCGGAGAGGACCGGCACGCGGTCGCACCAATTCGGGTTGCGGCGGCAGGACAAACACATATCCTCACCCGCGAACCAGCTCACGCTCCAGCCGCGATGTTTGCCGAGCTTGAGCCGCTTGGTCCAGACCATGTAGAGCAGCGCCGTCTTACTGGCCCCGTCGAGCTTCACCCCCGCCGCGTCGGCCTTCTCCTTGGCCGGGTCGGGCTGCTGGGTGTTGGCCGACATACTGAAATTTTCAACCAGCGCCTCGCCGACCTTTTTGTCAAACTCGCCGTCCTTGATCTTCTTCTTGATCGCCGCCTTGGATAGTCGCACGGCGATGGCGACAATCTCGGCATCCTCGGGGCTATTGGCGGTGGCCGGGGCCACGGTAATGTCGCTGTCGGAAAGCACGGTGACGACCGGGCGGCGGTCATAGACCACTTCATCCTCGACCGTCTCGTACTCGTCATCCAGCTCAACGCCGGGCATCATCTCGATGTTCTTTTTCACCCGCTTGGTGATGACGCGCTTGGTTTCTTCCCACTCCAGCATGACGGAATAGTGGCCCTCCACGTCGCCATTGCGAAGCAGCGCCGGGGTAATCTCGCGCAAATGCGCCGAGCGGACATAGTTCTCAAGCAGGCTGATCGTGCCGTGGGGGATGGTATTGCCGTTGACAACGGCGTCGACATGCCGCCCGTTCTGCGGGAAAAGGGTATTGGTGAAACGCATAACCCGCGCCTCAATAGCATCATGGGCAACGGGAATGTAAACTTGGCTGGTGCCGTTGTAATATTGGTTTTCATTCATAACACAATTATAAATGTCCCAATAATCCCGGTTGTCATTAGCGCGGCTGTTCTTGTCGGTGAATGCCTTGATGACATCATTATACAGCTCGCCAAGGTCTTCTTGCATACTCTCCAGTTGGGAGTAGTCTTTATCCCTCGGCGTCAGCTTAACTTCTTTTGCCATGCTAGTCGCCAAAAATCGCGGTGATGGTCGCGGCGGGGATCGCCGCCAAGACAATCAAAAGTTGGGTCGTCGGCGCGAGCTGGTCAAAGCGCTGATCGTCGGCCCACGCCAATTGAAGCTCTTGGTCGCCCGAAGCATCCACCACCGCCTGCACCGAAGGTAACAACCCTGCGTTTGCCA
>CAIWPS010000470.1 GCA_903914615.1 uncultured beta proteobacterium
CGTCACGCTGGTCGGCTTCCCGCCGGGGCAGGTGCTGGCGCTGCTGGTCAAGGGGGCCTTCGGCTCGGCGGCGGGGTTCAGCTACACGCTGTACTACGCCACCACCTTCATCTTCACCGGCCTGGCGGTGGCGGTGGCCTTTCACGGCGGCCTGTTCAACATCGGCGGCGAAGGCCAGGCGGTGATGGGCGGGCTGGGCGCGGGGGTGGCGGCGCTGGCGCTCGGCGAGCAGCTGCCGGCCTGGGCCATGCTGCCGATCATGGTGGCTGCCGCTGCCGGCTTCGGCATGGTGTGGGGGGCGGTGCCCGGGGCGTTGCAGGCCTGGCGCGGCAGCCACACCGTCATCACCACCATCATGTTCAACTTCATCGCCTCGGCGCTGCTGGGCTACCTGATGGTGGGCGTTCTGAAGGCCCCCGGCGACATGACGCCCGAGAGCCGCGCCTTCGCCCCCAGCGCCCACATGCCGGGCGTGCACGAACTGCTGGGCTGGCTGGGCATCGAATGGCCGCGCACGCCGCTGAACCTGTCGCTGCTGCTGGCGCTGGGTGCGGCCTTGCTGTGCTGGGCGGTGCTGTGGAAGTCGGTGCCCGGCTACGCGCTGCGCACGGTGGGCTTCGCGCCCGACGCCGCGCAGTACGCGGGGATGCGGCCGAAGCGGCTCATCATCGCGTCGATGGCCGCCTCGGGCGCGCTGGCCGGGCTGGTGGGCATCAACGAGATCGCCGGCGTGCAGGGCCGGCTGATTCCCGACTTCGTCGCCGGCGCGGGCTTCGCCGGCATCGCCGTCAGCCTGATCGGGCGCAACCACCCGCTGGGCATCGTGCTCGCCTCCATCCTGTTCGGCGCGCTCTACCAGGGCGGGTCTGAACTGGCCTTCGAGATCAACGGCTTCTCGCGCGACATGGTCTTCATGCTGCAGGGGCTGATCGTGCTCTTCGCCGGCGCGATGGCGCAGGTGGCGGCGCCGGCGCTGTACCGCCTGTGGCGCGCTGCCGGAGGCGGCCGCCATGGATGAGGTGCTGGTGGGCACGCTGCTGGCCAGCACGCTGCGCGTCTCGGTGCCGCTGATCCTGTGCGCGCTGGCCGGCTGCCTGTGCGAACGCTCGGGCGTCATCGACCTGGGGCTGGAAGGCAAGATGCTGCTGACGGCCTTTGCCACCGCCAGCGCCGGCGTGGCCAGCGGCTCGCTCGCGGTCGCGCTGCTCGCCGCGCTGGCGGTGGGGCTGGCGCTGTCGATGCTGCACGGCTACGCCTGCGTCAGCCACCGCGGCGACCAGGTCGTGCTCGGCATGGCCATCACGATGACGGCCGCCGGGCTGAGCGTGGTGCTGGGCATCGCCTGGTTCGCGCAGGGCGGGCAGACGCCGCCGGTGCCCGAGGGCGTGCGCCTGTCGGCCTGGTTCGTCGGCGCCGGCGAGACCGTCTCGCGCCTGCCCTACGTCGGTCGCGCGCTGGCGCTGGCCTTCTTCGGCCACAACGTGATGGTCTACGGCACGCTGCTGCTCGTGGCCGGGGTGTGGTGGCTGCTCTTCCGCACCCGTTTCGGCCTGCGCCTGCGCGCGGCGGGCGAGAACCCGACCATGGTCGACGCCGCGGGCGTCTCGGTGAAGGGCCTGCGCTACGCCGCGCTGGCCCTGAACGGCGTGCTCAGCGCGCTGGCCGGCGCCTACCTGGTGCTGGCGCAAAACCCCAGCTTCATCCCCAACATGACGGCGGGCCGCGGCTACATGGCGCTGGCGGCGCTGATCTTCGGCAAGTGGAACCCGGTGGCCGCGCTGTGGGCCTGCCTGCTGTTCGGCTTCCTGGATGCGGTGTCGATACGCCTGCAGGGCACCGCGCTGCCCTTCGTCGGCGAGGTGCCGGTGCAGGCCATCCAGGCGCTGCCCTACCTGCTGACGGTGGTGTTGCTGGCCGGCTTCATCGGCCATGCGGTGGCGCCGGCGGCGCTGGGGAGGCCCTATGTCAAAGAGCGTTGATCTCACCGCCTTGGTTGCCGCCGCCCGCGCCGCACGCGAGCAGGCCCATGCGCCGTACTCGCACTTCGCCGTCGGTGCCGCGGTGGTCGACGAAAACGGCCGCATCCACGCCGGCTGCAACGTCGAGAACGCCGCCTACCCGCAGGGCTGGTGCGCCGAGACTTCGGCGCTGGCCGCCATGGTCTCGGCCGGCGGCCGCCGCGTGCTGGCGGTGGCCGTGTGCGGGGTCGCCGCCGACCCTGTGACGCCCTGCGGCGGCTGCCGCCAGCGCCTGCGCGAATTCGCCGCCGACGACTGCCCCGTCTGGGTCGTCGACGAGGACAGCGTGCGCGCCAGCTTCACCCTCGGCCAGTTGCTGCCGCACAGCTTCGGGCCTCATCATCTGCCCCCATGAACGAGACCCTGAACGCCGCCATCGAGAACACCGTCGCCCAGCTGCGCCAGCGCCTGGGCGCGCGCGCGCCGCGCATCGCGGTGCTGCTGGGCTCGGGCTGGCACCCCTTTGCCGAGCAGGTCGAGGACCGCATCGACATCCCCTACGCCGAGCTGCCCGCCTTCCCCGCACTGGCCGTCGGCGGCCACAGCGCCGTGCTGCGCTCGGGCCGCATCGGCGCCACCGAGGTGCTGGTGCTGGGCGGCCGCAAGCACGCCTACGAGACCGGCGAGGCCGACGGCATGAAGGGCGCCATCCGCAGCCTGGCCGGCGTCGGCGTGCAGCTGCTGGTGCAGACCAACGCGGCGGGCAGCATGGACGAGGCGATGCCGCCGGGCTCGCTGATGCTGATCAGCGACCACCTCAACGTCTCGCAGCGCTCGCCGCTGTTCGGCGAGCCGGGCGACAACCGCTTCGTCGACATGTCGAATGCCTACGACCCGGCGCTGCGCCAAAGCGTCAAGGCCGTGGCCCAGGCGCAGGGCACGGCGCTGCACGAAGGCGTCTATGTCTGGTTCATGGGCCCGCAGTTCGAGACCCCGGCCGAGATCCGCATGTTCCGCAACTTCGGCGCCCAGGCCGTGGGCATGAGCACGGTGCCGGAAACGATCATCGCCCGCCACGCCGGCATGCGCGTGCTGGCGCTGTCGCTGATGACGAACATGGCCGCCGGCATGCAGGACGAGAAGCTCAGCCACGCCCACACGATGGCCACCGCGGCGGCGGCCAGCTCGCGCGCGGTGGCGCTGTTGTCGGCAGCCGTGCAGGCACTGGAGATCTGAGGACATGGCCGCGAGCATCGACCCCAAGACCACCGCCGCCACGGCCCTGGCCTGCCTGGACCTGACGAGCCTGAACGACGCCGACACGCCGGCCGACATCGACAAGCTGTGCGCCCGCGCCCGGGGCCCGCACGGCCGCACCGCGGCGGTGTGCGTGTGGCCGCGCTTCGCAGCGCAGGCGCGCGCGCTGCTGCCGCCTGAGGTCGCGGTCGCGGCGGTGGCCAACTTTCCCGACGGCAGCAGCGACATCGCGCGCGCCGTGGCCGACACGCAGGCCATCGTCGATGCCGGCGCGCAGGAGGTCGACGTCGTCATCCCCTACCGCGACCTCGACACCGCCCCCGCGCTGCTGGCCGCCGTGCGCGCAGCCTGCCCCGGGCTGCGGCTCAAGGTCATCCTGGAAACCGGCGAGCTGCAGGACCCGGCGCTCATCACGCGCGCCTGCCGCATCGCGCTGGCCGCCGGCGCCGACTTCCTGAAGACCAGCACCGGCAAGACCGCGGTCAGCGCCACGCCGGCCGCGGCCGCGCTGATGCTGCAGGCCATCGCCGCCGACCCCGCCGCGCGCGGCCGCGTCGGCTTCAAGCCCGCGGGCGGCATCCGCACCGTGGCCGACGCCGCGGCCTACATCGCCCTCGTCGTCGAGCACCTGGGTGAGGGTGCGGTGACGCCAG
>CAIWPS010000471.1 GCA_903914615.1 uncultured beta proteobacterium
ATCTCGCCCTTGAGCTTGTCCCAACCCTCGGCGCTGTCGTAGGCGGCTGCATACACACCGGTCACCTTCTGGATGTCGGCGCGGTGGCGCCCGTAGACCTTCTCGAGCGCATCGCTGATCTCGCCGACGGTGGCGCGCAGCCGCACCGCGCTGATGCTCAGCGCCAGCAGATTGCCCTGCCCCGATTTCGCGGCCTCGGTCAGCGCATCGAGCGCGGCCTGCACGGCGGCGCCGTCGCGCGTCGCGCGGATGTGCTGCAGCCGCGCGATCTGGCCTTCGCGCACCTTGTGGTTGTCGACTTCGCGGATCTCGACCGCGTCCTGGCTCTTCAGCTTGTACTTGTTGACGCCGACGATGACGTCCCGGCCGGCATCGATGCGCGCCTGCTTCTCGGCCGCACTCGCCTCGATCTTCAGCTTGGCCCAACCCGAATCGACGGCCTGGGTCATGCCGCCCATGGCCTGCACTTCCTCGATGATGGCCCAGGCCTTGTCGGCCATCTGCTGGGTCAGCGACTCCATCATGTAGCTGCCGGCCCAGGGGTCGATGACGTTCGTGATGTGGGTCTCTTCCTGGATGATGAGCTGGGTGTTGCGGGCGATGCGCGAGCTGAATTCGGTCGGCAGCGCGATCGCCTCGTCGAAGCTGTTGGTGTGCAGGCTCTGGGTGCCGCCGAAGACTGCGGCCATGGCCTCGATCGTCGTGCGCACGACGTTGTTGTAGGGATCCTGCTCGGTCAGGCTCCAGCCGCTGGTCTGGCTGTGCGTGCGCAGCATCAGGCTCTTCGGGTTCTTCGCGCCGTAGCCCTTCATGATCCGGCACCAGAGCAGCCGCGCGGCGCGCATCTTCGCGATCTCGAGATAGAAGTTCATCCCGATCGCCCAGAAGAAGCTCAGGCGGCCGGCGAATTCGTCGACATCGAGTCCCTTGGCAATCGCCGTCTTCACGTATTCGGCGCCGTCGGCGAGCGTGAACGCGAGTTCCAGCGCCTGGTTCGCGCCCGCCTCCTGCATGTGATAGCCGGAGATGCTGATCGAGTTGAACTTCGGCATCTTCTGCGCCGTGTACTCGATGATGTCGGCGACGATGCGCATCGACGGCGCCGGCGGGTAGATATACGTGTTGCGGACCATGAACTCCTTGAGGATGTCGTTCTGGATCGTCCCCGACAGACGCTCCTGCGACACCCCCTGCTCCTCGGCCGCGACGACGTAGCCGGCCAGCACCGGCAGCACGGCGCCATTCATCGTCATGCTCACGCTGACCTTGTCCAGCGGGATGCCGTCGAAGAGGATCTTCATGTCCTCGACGCTGTCGATGGCCACGCCGGCCTTGCCGACGTCGCCGGTGACGCGCGGGTGGTCGCTGTCGTAGCCGCGGTGGGTGGCGAGGTCGAAGGCCACGCTCACGCCCTGCCCACCGGCGGCCAGGGCCTGGCGGTAGAAGGCGTTGCTGTCCTCGGCGGTGGAGAAGCCCGCGTACTGGCGGATGGTCCACGGCCGCACCGCGTACATCGTCGCCTGCGGGCCGCGCAGGTAGGGCGGCAAGCCGGGCAGCGTGTCGGCGTGGGGCAGTTCAGCCGTGTCGGCCGCGGTGTACAAGGGCTTGACGGTGATGCCCTCGGGCGTGACCCAGTTCAAGGCCTGCAGGTCGCCGCCAGGCGCCGACTTCGCCGCTGCCCGCGCCCATTGCTCCAGACTGGGCTGCGCCGCGCCGCCCGCTTCCTTGCCGCTGCTCATCTTCGTGCTCCTCGGCCCTTGTCGCCGGTCGGTCATTATGCATAATTATGAATTCAAAACCATCGCCAAGCTGACACCGCGCCCATGGCCACCGCCCCTGCCCCACAGCATCCCCGTGCGGCTGACGCGCCCGCGGACGGCACCGCGGCGCTGCCGAGCCGGCTGTCGCCGCGCGCGCTGTACCAGGACGTGGCTGAGCGGCTGCGGCAACAAATCTTTGCGCGCCAGCTCGAGCCCGGCAGCTGGATCGACGAGATGAAGCTCGCGGCCGAGTACGGCATCAGCCGCACGCCGCTGCGCGAGGCGCTGAAGGTGCTGGCGGCCGAGGGCCTGGTGACGATGAAGGTGCGCCGCGGCGCCTACGTGACCGAGATGTCGCGCGACGACGTGGCCCAGGTCTACCACCTGCTGGGCCTGCTGGAGAGCGACGCCGCGGCCACCGTGGCCACGCACGCCGGCAGTGCCGATCGCCAGGAACTGACGCAGCTGCACGAGCGCCTGGAGGCGCAGGTGCGGCGCCGCGACGCCTTCTTCGCCGCCAACGAACAATTCCACATGGCTCTGCTGCGCATCGCGGGCAACCGCTGGGCGCTGCAGGCGGTGCTCGACCTGCGCAAGGTGATGAAGCTCAACCGCCACCACTCGCTGTTCAAGCAGGGGCGGCTGGCCGAATCGCTGGCCGAGCACCGTGCGCTGATGCGGGCCATCGATGCGCGCGACGGTGCGGCTGCCGCACAGCTGATGAAGGCCCACTTCGAGAGCGGTCTGGAAGCGGCGGCCTGACAAGCCCCGACGCCGACTGCGAAGCCGGCACGGCCACGAAAAAGCCGCCCTGAGGCGGCTTGGTGGTGAACCTCAGGCGCCTGCGGGCAGGCGCCGCGAGATCACTTCTTGACGGCGTCCTTGGCAGCGCCCATGGCGTCCTTGGCGGCGCCCATGGCGTCCTTGGCAGCGCTGGCGGCGCCCATCGCGGCCGAAGCAGCGGTGTCAGTGGCGGCGACGGCGGCCGAGGCGGCGCCCATGGCGGCGCTGGCAGCGTCAACCACCGGGGCGGGCATGGCGGCGGGAGCGGGGGCAGGGGCCGGAGCCTCTTCCTTCTTGCCACAGGCGGCCAGTGCCACGGCGGCGACCAGGGAAGCGATAGCGATCGACTTGTTCATGCGTGTCCTCAGGAGTTATGGGTCAGGTACCGGAGCTTCTCAAGGGCGCTCTTTGCCAACGCTCAGAGACCCATTTCAGGAAGATCATCAAGACAAAGGAGAAATCCCTCCCGTTGCCTAGCCTTCGATTATAGCCCGAGTCAGGGCAATCCCTAGAGGCCCAGCGTGCTGACGGCGTATGCCGTCTCGGAACGTTGCAAAACTACATCAATCTCTTCCACCCAGACGAGCGCGCGGCGGCGGTCGACTTCGGCGCGGCCGCGCATGCGCACGGCGTCGACCAGGTGCACGACGACACCTGTGTCGGACAGCAGCAGGGTCGGCAGCGCCACGCCCATGTCGGCGGGTGGCTGCCAGGCCGAGATCGCATGCACCCAGTCGCGGCGCCAGCGGTGGAAGCGCGGAAAGCGCAGCGGCATCGCATCGAAGGTGCGTGCCAGCAGCACCAGCTGGCGCTGCGGCAGGCGCAGCCAGGCGGCGAGCGCATCCAGCACCGCGGCGTCGTCCCAGGGCCAGAGTGAGAAGTCGGCATCGACGCAGACGATGCGCCGCGCGCCTTGTGCGACGGCGGTCTGCACGCCCCAGCGCACGGCCTCGGCGAAGTCGGCGCGCGAGGCGATGGCCGGTGCGGGCGCGGGCGCGTTCATGCCGCGTGCGCCCAGCCGTGGTCGACCCAATCGGCCAGACATTCCGACGCACCGCGGCCGAGGCGGGCGCAATCGGCAGCGCCGAGCGAACGTGCATCGGCCAGCCTACGCATCAGCACCGCATCGCGCCCGCCGGCGCGCAAGGCCTCGCCATTGATGAAGACGTGGTCCTCGTCGTAGGCCATGCGCGTTGCGCGGTCGAGCTGCACGCCGCTGCGGCCGCGCGGCCCGCGGCCTTCGAACCAGACACGGGGCTTGGGCTCGGTGAGCAGTTCCCCTAGCGCTCGCGGCAGGGCCCGCGGATCGGCCAGCCGCCGCGCCAGCGCGTCCCGCGCATAGGCCAGCAACGCCGGGGGCACGGCACCGGGCGTGGCGGTCGCGGCCTGCTGCGGGTCGCGGTACAGGCGCGCCGCGGCGCCGTCGTCTTCGATCCCGTCGGCCAGCCGCAGCAAGAGTTCGCGCGCCAGCTCGCCTGCGCCGGGGGCACGAAAACCCACCGAGCAGGTCATGCAGTCGCCCCCTTCGGCCGTGCCGTCGTGGCCCCAGCCGGGCGGCAGGTAGAGCATGTCGCCGGGCTCCAGCACATGGTCCTCCGTGGGGTCGAAATGCCGCAGCAGCTTCAGCGGCGCGTCTTCGACCAGCGCGAGATCGCGGCTGCGGCCGTAGCGCCAGCGGCGCCGGCCATGGACCTGGATCAGGAACACGTCGTAGGAATCGATGTGCGGGCCGACGCCACCGCCCGGGCTGGCCCAGGAAACCATGAGGTCGTCCAGGCGGGCGTCGGGCACGAAGCGGAAGCGCGCCAGCATCTCGTGCGCCGCCGGCACGTGCAGGTCCAGCCCCTGCACCAGCAGCGTCCAGCCTGGGCGCGACAGCGGCGGCAGGGCGCGCCGCGGCAGCGGGCCGGGGCGCACGCGCCAGGCGTCGGCGTTGCGCACCACCGGC
>CAIWPS010000472.1 GCA_903914615.1 uncultured beta proteobacterium
AACCACGCCGGTGCGGCTGCGCGGCGCCCTGCAGGACATCACCGAACAGCGCCAGCGGCGTTCGGAACTGCAGCGCGAGCAGGCCCTGCGGGCCGACATCGAACGCCATGCGCAGACCCTGGAAGGCCTGCTGCGCGAACGCAGCGAGATGCTCGACGTGCTGGCGCACGAGGTGCGCCAGCCGCTGAACAACGCCTCGGCGGCACTGCAGGGCGCGGCCGAGACCGTGGCCGGCGTCGGCATGCCCGAAGCGCAGCGCCGTCTGGGGCTGGCCCAGGCGGTGCTGGGCCAGGTGCTGGCGCGCGTCGACAACACCCTGGCCGCGGCTTCGCTGCTGGCGCGCGGGCAGGCCCTGGTGCGCCAGGATGCTGACATCGACACCCTGATCGCCGTCGCCGTGGCCGACCTGCCCGCCGAGGACCGCGAACGCGTGCGCATAGTGCGGGCCACGGCCACGCGCACGGCGTCGATGGACATGGGGCTGATGCGGCTGGCCCTGCGCAACCTGCTGGCCAACGCCCTGCGCCACGCGCCGGCGAGCGCGCCGGTGACGGTGCGCTTGGCCGATTCCGATCGGCCGCTGGCACTGCTGATCGACGTCGAGGACGGCGGCCCGGGCGTGGCACCACCGCTGGTGCTACGCCTGTTCGAGCGCGGCGCCACCTCGCGCCGGGGCAGCGGCCTGGGCCTGGGCCTGCACATCGTGCGTCGCGTCATGGAACTGCATGGCGGCCAGGCCTTGCTGGCGCGCAACGGCGCCGACGGCGCCACCTTTCGGCTCGTGCTGGCGCAGGAGCCGGCAACTGCACCGACAGGCTAGACGCTCTTCAGCGGGCCGCGGAAGACATAGCCCACGCGCGACTTGGACTGCAGCGGCGCCGCCACCGGGGTGGCGCGCTCGATGCGCCGGCGCAGTCGATAGATGACGGCGTTCAGGCCGTCGGAGGCGTCGCCGGCCGTCTCGCGGCCCAGCCGCAGCAGCAGGGCCTCGCGCGTCACCGGTTCGCCTTCGGCATGCAGGAAGCATTCGAGCAGGGCGAGGTCGGACTCGCTCAGGTCCACCAGCGCGCCGTCGGGCGCCTGCAACTGGCGCGCCCGGCGGTCCAGCTTCCAGGGCGCCGCTGCCGGGCCGACGGCCGCAGCCCGCCGCTGCACGGCGCGGATGGCCAGCACCACCTGCTCGAACTGCACCGGCTTGGCCAGGTACATGTCGGCCCCCGCACCCAGCGCCTCCGAGAAGACGTCGCCGGCCAGCCGGCCCGAGACGACCAGCACGCCGGCCTCGGTGCGCTTGCGCAGCACCTTGATGAGGTCGACGCCGTCGATACCGGGCAGCATCAGGTCGACGACGTAGAACCCGTAGCCATAGGCGTCGCTGTGGGCCAGCAGGTCGTTGCTGTCGCCGAAGACCTCGACCGCCACGCCCAGGCCGCGAAGATGGAGGGCGAGGAATTCGGAGAACTCCGCGTCGTCGTCGATCAGGGCCAGCGTTTTCGGAAGCATTCCGAACTTTAAGGAGCCCACCCCCCCTGTTTCGCCACTGCGGAGGGGCTCACATCCGCTGAAGAGATGATCCAAAAAGGGCCCAATTCTTGACCTACGAATAAGTCGCATGGTGAAGAATATGTCTAACCGACGCCACACGTTGTTCCGCGTCGAGACCGAAAGGCACGTCAAGATGACGAACCAAGAGCTTCGGGACCCCGCAGCGGCCCGGACCGGCGGCGCGGGCCGCTGATCGCACCATGCGTTACACGGAAGCGAAGGACCGCAGCGCCGAA
>CAIWPS010000473.1 GCA_903914615.1 uncultured beta proteobacterium
CTCTTCCCAATGCCCCGAAATCACGAGCACCGCTTTCGGCGTCACCCCGATCTGCCCTGGCATCGCCTTCAAGGCCGCTTCGAGCTTGTCGTAGGCGCCGTCCAGCTCGCCCTTCATCCACGGCCACGGCCCGCCGCCGTGGGAGATGAAAAAGGTCGGCAGGGTCACTGGACTTGAACTCATCGTTTGCCTATGCAAGATCGACGCGATTGACGCGGTGCGCTTCCAGCATGCGCGTGCCGAGAGCGGTCATGCGCAACTCGCCGACCGCATTGACCTTGGAGCCGATGTCCAGACCTGCGGCCACCATGCCGTGCGGTCGGAGGTGGATGAATTCGCCGGTCTCCAGGATCACGCCGTTGGGCTCGCCGTGTCGCGCGAAGTGCCACGCTTGGACAACGCCCTTGATCGTGGTCTCGCCGGGTTCCCCATCGAGAGCCTTGATCGCCTGCCCCGCGACATCGGCGAACGATTCGAACTTGAAGACCGGGTGGGCACCCTCCGCCGTTTTCGGCGAGTGATCGGGCACCGCAAGCACGCGCAGTTGCCGGCCGGGACCGGTCACCTGTGCCAGTGCAGCGCCCTTGTCGGGCGATACCGACACCTGCACCACTTTGCCTTTCATCTTGACCAGCGCGCCCTCGATACCGCCCTTGGGGCTGAAGAGCAGTTGCTGGCAGGTGCCGTGGAGGAGTTCGCTGTGCTTGGCCATGGGATCCTTCAGATGTTCACGCGCCGATTCGGAGCGGGAGAGTTGCGCCAACCAGGGCATGCGCGGGCGCGGGCATGGGTGTGGACATGGGTGCGTAGAGGTCGTGACGCGTCAGCGGCAACGATGTTTCGACACCGCGCCGTGAAGCCAGTATTTGGTAGATGCCCGTGCCACCGGCTTCGAATTCCAGCGCGCACGCGGCCATGTACAGGCGCCAGACGCGGTACGTGGGCTCGTCCACCTCGGCCAGCGCCGCGTCGCGGTTCGCTTCCAGGCGCTGCACCCAATGCCGCAGCGTCAGCGCGTAGTGCCGCCGCAGGGCCTCGACATCCTGGATCTCGAAGCCCGCGCGCTCCATGCCGAGCTGGATGTTGCTGACGCAGTCGAACTCGCCGTCCGGGAACACATAGCGGTTGATGAACTCGGTGGCGACCGTGCGGTTCCAGCCCTCTTCGTCGTGCGTGATGCCGTGGTTCAGGAACAGGCCGCCCGGGCGCAGCACTCGCTGCACGGTCGCCAGGTAGGTCGGCATGTTGGCCAGACCCACATGCTCGAACATGCCGATGCTGGCCACCTTGTCGTAGACGGCCTCGCCTTGCAGGTCACGGTAGTCGCGCAGCTCGACCGTCACCAGCGCTTGCAGGCCTTCGTCGGCGATGCGTTGCTGGGCAAAGTCATGCTGGGCCTTGCTGAGTGTGATGCCGTGGGCGCGCACGCCGTGGTGTCTTGCCGCCCAGCAAACCAGCGCGCCCCACCCACCGCCGATGTCGAGCAGGCGCTCGCCACGGTGCAGGCGCAACTTGCGGCAGATGTGCTCGAGCTTGTTCCGCTGC
>CAIWPS010000474.1 GCA_903914615.1 uncultured beta proteobacterium
CACGACGCGTGCGCGGCGTGGTCTCGCGTTCGCAGATCGAGCGCCAGCTCGGCCAGGCCATCGAGGTCACGCCGATCGCCAGCAGCTTCTCGGAAATCGAGCGCGCGCTGGTCTAGGCGCAATACTCGTCACTTAACGTTAAACTGAGGTATAGTTTGGTCCTCTTTGGTAGGAGGACCGGCGATGGCACGCACGCTTGCAACTCTTCCGGATGGCAGTCGGATCACCGACTACATGAGCCTGGGTGTGATCACCAAGACGTTTCCGTTGGAGCGTGTGCGCGCCGTTCTGGCTGCCACAGGCAAGACGAGCCAGCGCGAGCGCGACTTACCCGCGCATGTGATCGTGTACTACGCCATCGCCCTGGCGCTGTACATGCATTCGTCGTACCGCGAGGTGCTGAGATGCCTGCTCGAAGGGCTGCAGTGGCTGTCAAACCCGGCGCTTAAGCTGCTACAGGTTGCCGGAAGCTCGGGGATCTCGCAGGCACGGGCACGCGTTGGCTGGGAGCCGCTGCGGCAACTGCACGATGAGGTGGTCAAGCCGATCGCCGTGGCTGCCACGCGCGGTGCCTGGTATCGCCAATGGCGCCTGGTGAGCCTGGACGGCAGCACGATGGACGTGGCCGACGAGAAGGCCAACGATGAGGCCTTCGGCCGCTCTGGCTCAACTCGCGGCAGCAGTGCCTACCCGCAGTTTCGGTTTGTCTCGCTGGTGGAAAACGGCACGCACGTGCTGTTCGGCACGCGCATGAGCCCGTATCTGACGGGCGAGAACACACTGGCCAAGGAGGTGCTGGGGGCCTTGGACGAGGGGATGCTGTGCTTGGCTGACCGGGGATTCTTCGGCTACGAGATGTGGTGCCGGGCGCTTGCCACGAAGGCCACGCTTCTGTGGAGAACCAGGAAGAACATCAGCCTGCCTTGTGACGAACGGCTGGCAGACGGCTCCTACTTGAGTTGCCTGTACCCCTCGGACAAGGACAGGCGAGACCGGACCAATGGCACGCGACTGCGGGTGATCGAGTACCGCCTGGAGGGAGTGGCCGACGCCGAGCCAATCTATCGATTGGTCACCAGCATCCTGGACCCCCAACATGGACCGGCACAGGAGCTGGCAGCGCTGTACCACGAGCGCTGGGAGATCGAATCGGCGTTCGACGAACTGAAAACGCATCTGCGCGGGGCCAACATCGTCTTGCGCAGCAAGACGCCGGACTTGGTGCGCCAGGAGTTCTACGGCCTGCTGATGGCCCACTTCGCGGTGCGTGCGCTCATGCACGAGGCGGCACTGTCGGCCAATGAGGATCCGGACCGGTTGTCGTTCATCCACGCCGTGCGCGTCGTGCGCCGCAAACTCGCTGCCTTCAACGCTATTCCCCCCTGTGCTGAGGAAAACCTTTCATGACCGGGTGCTGGAAGAGATACTGGACGAGCGCACACCCGGTCGACGCGGTCGGCGCAACGCACGCTGCGTGAAACGAAAGATGAGCAACTGGCCCTTGTGTCGAGGTCGCACCAAAGCAACGCCGGTCGACATTGGCAAGGCGATTCAAATCATTAAGTGACGAGTATTGCGCCTAGGCCTGCAGCAAGGTCGTCCGCTTCCTGCTGGGACAGTGCGGTGTCGCGCAGGACGCCTTTGCTCTCGTTGCCAATGTGGACCGAAGCTACTTTGGCAGGCCCGTGTGGGCCGAACGGCTACAGCGGTTCGTCGCAACGGCCGCGAAGAAGCGGACAGGTCGCCACACTGTGGCGCACTGACGCCGCCTCTTTGAGCGTCGAAGCGCTTAGCTGCCTTGCCTAGTTGCTGACCGCGTCATACCCCTAGAACATGTTCGCGCCGCCCCACTCCCGCGTGGCATCGTCAACGACCCGCTGCTGCCGCTGAAGGATGCCGATGCTGACGATCTCGTTGCCCACGCCCCGCTTCGACGAGGTCGGCTTCCAGCCCGAAGCC
>CAIWPS010000475.1 GCA_903914615.1 uncultured beta proteobacterium
GGCCCGGCCGCGGCCGTGCCCGAGGCGTCGACCGCGGCGATGGGCCTGTTCGGCCTGGCCGCCGTGCTGGTGGCCGCGCGCCGCCGCCGCGGGGCCTGAGCCCATGCGATCCGTATCGAAGCGGCTGCGCCAAGCCGTCCTGCTTGCGGCCGGCGGCCTTGCAGCGCTCTTCGCCTGGGCCCAGCCGCTGCCTGCGGGCACGCCCGAGCAGGCGGGCTTCTCGGCGTCCGCGCTGGCCCGCATCGACAGCTTCTTCGACCGCGAGATCAGGCTGAACCGCGTGCCCGGCGCCGTGGTCGGCATCGCGCGCGAAGGCAGGCTCGTCTACTTCAGGGCCTTCGGCTTCCTGGACAAGGACAAGGGCACGCCGATGCCGCTGGACGCCATCTTCAGCCTGGCCTCGATGACCAAGCCGATGACGGCCACCGGCGTGCTGGCGCTGACGCAGGAAGGCCGGCTGCCGCTGCAAAGCCCGCTGGCCGGCTACTACCCGGCCTTCGCGCAGATGAAGGTGGCGGTGCCGCGGCCCGACGGCAGCCTGGGCTACGAGGCGCAGAAGAAGCCCATCACCATCCAGGACCTGCTGCGCCACACCTCGGGCCTGACCTACCCCGGCCGGCCCGACACCGGCGGCGCGGCCAGCGAGCTCTACCCCAGCGGCCTGGCGATGGCGAAGATGGCCTCGGCCGCCGAGTACGTGGACACGGTGACGCAGCTGCCTCTGGTCTACCAGCCCGGCACGGTGTTCGAGTACAGCCAGTCCTACGACGTGCTGAGCGCCGTGGTCGAGAAGGTGGCCGGCAAGACCCTCGGTGCCCACCTGTCCGAGGTGCTCTGGCAGCCGCTGGGCATGGCCGACACGGGCTTCCATGTTCCCGACGCCAAGCGCGCGCGGCTTGCCCAGGCCTTCAAGCTCAACCCGCTGGACGGCAAGCCGCAGCGCATCGTCGCCACCGAGTTCGATTCGAAGTTCGAGTGCGGCGGTGCCTGTGCCAAGGGCACGGTGGGCGACTACCTGCGCTTCGGCCAGATGCTGCTGAACGGCGGCGAGCTCGAGGGCCGCCGCGTGCTCAGCCCGGCGATGGTCAGGCTGATGACCAGCAACCACCTCGGCAAGGACGTCGTCAACCGCGTGGCCGTGGTCGAGCCGCACCGCAGCGGCTACGGCTTCGGCCTGGGCGTGGCGGTGCGCGTCGAGCCCGGCCTGGCGGCGGTGCCGGGCAACGTCGGCGAGTTCAGCTGGAACGGCGCGAACGGCACCGGCTTCTTCGCCGACCCGCAGGCCCAGCTGGTGGTGGTCTTCGGCACCGCGGCGCCGGGCGAGCTGCGCAAGTACTACCGCGAGCAGGTGCAGGACCTGGTCTACGGCGCGATGACTCGCTGAAGCGCTCAGCGCCGCGGTGCGCTGCGGGCGCCCAGCAGGCGGCGCAGCGCCGCGCCCTCGCTGGCGATGATCTCGGCGAAGGCAATGCGCGTCATGGGCGCGGGCAGGTTGCCGCTGTCCAGCAGGCGCTGCTGGAATGCAGATTCGCCCGTGGCCGCGTTGACCAGCATGTTCAGCTGGTCCAGCCGCGCCGGCGCCGTGCGGCCGGGCGCGAAGATGCCGAACAGCGACGACAGGTTGGCCGCGCCGTAGCCCAGTTCCTGCAGCGTCGGCACCTCGGGCAGCACCTGCAGGCGCTGCGGCGCGCCCACCGCCAGCGCGCGCAGGCGGCCGGCGCGCACATAGGCCAGCTGGCGCGCCGCGACGTTGGACGACAGCAGCTCGAAGTGGCCGGCCAGCGCGTCGGTGATCTGCTGGCCGCCGCCGGAGTAGGGCACGTGCGTGATCTCCACGCCGGCCAGCGCGGCCACCTGCTCGAGCACCAGGTGGCCGGTGGTGCCGTGGCCCGATGTCGCCCAGCGCAGGCGACCGGGTTCGCGCTGCGCGGCGGCCACGAGGTCGGCAAAGCGCTCGCCGCGGAAGGCCGGCGTGGCCACCACCAGCACCGGCGTTCGCATCACCGCGGCCACCGGGGCGATGTCGCGTTCGGGGTCGTAGTGCGGCGCCGCCTCGTGCGGCAGTTGCAGCAGCGGCGTGATGGCGCAGAAGCACAGCTCGCTGCCGTCGGCGCGCGCGCGGGCCAGCGCCTCCATCGCCACGGCACCGCCGGCGCCGGGGCGGTGTTCGACGATCACCGGCACGCCCAGCGGCGCATGCAGCAGCGTTGCCAGCTCGCGCGCCGTTTCGTCGCTGACGCCGCCGGGCGGGTAGGCCACGGTCAGGCGCACGCGCGGGCCCGCATGTGCCAGCGGCTGCGCCCGCCCGGCGCCGGCCGCACCGCCCAGCAGGCCGAGCAGCCC
>CAIWPS010000476.1 GCA_903914615.1 uncultured beta proteobacterium
CTGCCGCGCGACCTCACGGGCAGCAGCTACACCTACCTCGTCGACGTCTTCGTGCGCGGCACGGGCTGGGTGCGCAACCGCGTCACCGACCCCTACGCCATCAGCCTCACGGCCGATTCGGGCCGCAGCTGGGTCGGCCGCCTCGACGCCCCGGCGCTGCTGCCCGCGGGCTGGGCCGCGACGCCGCGCCCGGACACCGTGAAGGCGCCCACCGACCTCGTCGTCTACGAGCTGCACCTGCGCGACTTCTCGGCCAGCGACGACAGCGTGCCCGCGGCCCACCGCGGCAGGTACGGGGCCTTCACCGACACCGGCTCTCGCGGCATGCAGCACCTGCGCGCGCTGGCCGCGGCCGGCGTCACCGACATCCACCTGCTGCCGGTGTTCGACTTCGCCACCGTGCCCGAGCAGGGCTGCGTCAGCCCCGACGCGGCGCGCCTGGCCGCCGCCGCGCCCGACAGCGAAGCGCAGCAGGCGCTGGTCATGACCACGGCCGCCACCGACTGCTACAACTGGGGCTACGACCCCTGGCACTACGGCGCCGCCGAAGGCAGCTACGCCAGCGATGCCGACGACGGCGCCGTGCGCATCGTCGAGTTCCGGCGCATGGTGCAGGCCCTGCACACGGCCGGGCTGCGCGTGGGCATGGACCTCGTCTACAACCACACCAGCGCCGCCGGCCAGGCGCCGCATTCGGTGCTCGACCGCATCGTGCCCGGCTACTACCAGCGGCTGAACGCGCAGGGCGAGGTCGAGACTTCGACCTGCTGCGCCAACACCGCCACCGAAAACCTGATGATGGGCAAGCTGATGGTCGACACCGCCGTGCGCTGGGCGCGCGACTACGGCATCGACAGCTTCCGCTTCGACCTCATGGGCCACCAGCCGCGCGCGGCGATGGAGCAGCTGCAGCGCGCCGTCGACGCCGCCACCGGCAGGCACGTGCCGCTCATCGGCGAGGGCTGGAACTTCGGCGAAGTGGCCGACGGCAGGCGCTTCGTGCAGGCGGCGCAGGGGCGGCTGGACGGCAGCGGCATCGCCACCTTCAGCGACCGCGGCCGCGACGCGCTGCGCGGCGGCGGCTGCTGTGACGACGCCGCCGCGACGCTGTCGCGCCAGGGCTGGCTCACCGGCCAGTTCCACGACCCCAACGGCCGCGCGACAGGCACCACGGCGGCGACTGCCGAAGACCTGCGCCGCAGCGCCGACCTCGTGCGCGTGGCGCTGGCCGGCACCTTGCGCGAGTTCAAGCTGCAGACGCAGGACGGCAGCGTGAAGGCGCTGCGCGACATCGACTACGCCGGCCAGGGCGCGGGCTATGCCAGCCAGCCCGGCGAGGTCGTCAACTACGTCGAGAACCACGACAACCCGACGCTCTTCGACATCGGCGTGCTCAAGCTGCCACAGGCCACGACCCGCGCGGACCGCGCCCGCATCCAGGTGCTGGGCGGCGCCGTCACCGCGTTCAGCCAGGGCATCGCCTACTTCCACGCCGGCGTCGAGGCGCTGCGCAGCAAGAGCCTGGACCGCAACAGCTACGACAGCGGCGACTGGTTCAACCGCCTGGACTGGACCTTCAGCGACAACCATTTCGGCAGCGGCCTGCCGCCGCAGGCCGACAACGGCGCGCTGTGGCCGGCGATGAAGCCGCTGCTGGCGGACGCCGCAATCAAGCCCGGCCCGGCCGAGATCCGCTTCACGCGCGACGCCTTCCTCGACCTGCTGCGCATCCGCGCCAGCTCGGCGCTGTTCCGCCTGCGCAGCACCGAGGACGTGATGGCGCGGCTGCACTTCCACAACACCGGGCCGGACCAGATCGCCACCGTCATCGTCGGCCAGATCGACGGCCGCGGCCTGGCCGGCGCCGGCTTCGAC
>CAIWPS010000477.1 GCA_903914615.1 uncultured beta proteobacterium
CTCGAGCGGCGCGCGGCCGAGGGCGGCGCGGCCGACGCGGTGGAATTCGAGGTCCGCGCGCCGGCGACCCTCAACCCCGGCTGAACAGGCGCTCGGTCGCGGCGTCGATCACCATGCCGCACAGGCTGTACAGCAGCGAGCCGATGAGCGCGGCGCCGAAGCCGTTGACGTTGAAGCCGTCGAGCACCGAGGCCGCGGCCCAGAACATCAGCGCGTTGATGACGAAGAGGAAGAGGCCCAGCGTCAGCAGCGTCACCGGCAGCGTCAGCAGCACCAGCAGCGGCCGCACGAGGGTGTTGAAAAGGCCGAGGACGAAGGCCGCCCAGAGGGCCGAACCGAAGCTCGCGACATGCACGCCGGGGTAGACCTGCGCCACCATCAGCAGTGCCGCGGCAAGCAGCAACCAACGCACGATGATCTTCATGCGCACAGCATACCGTGGCGCGGGGGCCCCAAAAGCGGCTTTTACCTAGGAAAAACGCTTCTCAGGTCGTGGCGCAGGTATTACCATCGCGCCTGCTTGTTTGCTAGGAAAGACAGGCCCGCGGCGGTAGTCCGTTTGCGAGGCCCGCGTGGCGACCGGCATCCCTCATCAACTGATGGAGACTATCCAAATGGCAACTGCGAAGAAAGCACCCGCGAAAAAGGCCGCGCCCGCGAAGAAGGCGGCACCGGCCAAGAAAGCGGCTCCGACGAAGAAGGCGGCTCCCGCCAAGAAGGCGGCCCCGGCCAAGAAGCGCACCCCGAGCGCGGCATTCATGAAGCCCCTGAACCCGAGCGCGGCGCTGGCCGCCGTGATCGGCGACAAGCCTCTGCCGCGTACCGAGGTGACGAAGAAGGTCTGGGAATACATCAAGAAGCACGACCTTCAGGACAAGCTGAAGAGGACCATGATCAACGCCGACGCCAAGCTCAAGGCCGTCGTCGGGGTCAGCCCGATCAGCATGTTCGCGATGACGAAGGAAATCAGCAAGCACCTCAAGTGAGCGGCTGAGTGCCATGTTTGAAGGGGGCCCTGCGGGGCCCTTTTTCTTGTGCGCCCAGCATGGGCGCGATCTTCGGGGTGCGAGTCCCCGGCCGAGCTGGCCACAGCGAGGCAAGCGAAACGCAACTGCGTGAGGGCGACCGAGCGTGGGGAGGAAGCGTGGAGCGTAAACCGTGAGCCGAGGTACACGAACCGCATCCGAGGCGGCGCCGGCCAGGGCGAGCAGGCAAGTGACTGCGAAGCTCTCGTGGCCAAGGGCCAGGCGACGTAAATGCGGCGGTTGTGCGGTGAAGGATCGCGTCCTTACCTGGGGAGATCTCGCCTTATGCCTGAAAGGGTGACGGTGACGAGCCGGAGCGAGAAGTCAGCAGAGGTCGTAGTAGCCGGGGTCGCCCGGCGAAGGGCCGAACGAGAAGGACAGTCACGAGACATGTCGCTTGGCGGTGCAGGGCATCAGAAGCCTGTGCAAGCGGGGCGCGCGGGGACGGGGTGCGGTGAAGCCGCACCCGAAGCCGCGAGCGATGAAGCAACGCTGGCGCGGCATGCGCAAACGGACTGCGGGGTTGGTGACCTGCTGGGGCAGGCGCTGACCAGAGAGAACATGGTCCGCGCGTGGAAGCGCGTCAGGGCCAACAAGGGTAGTGCCGGCGTCGACGGACGCACGGTGCCAGACACGGGCGAATATCTCAAGCAAGCGTGGCCCGCCATCCGGGCGAGGCTGCTCGACGGCAGCTACCGGCCCGAGCCGGTGCGCCGCGTGGGCATCCCCAAGCCGGGAGGCGGGACGCGCGAGCTGGGGATACCGACCGTGGTGGATAGGTTGATCCAGCAGGCGCTGCTGCAAGTGCTGCAGCCGCTCATCGACCCGACGTTCAGCGCGCACAGCCACGGCTTCAGGCCGGGGCGCAGCGCGCACGGCGCGGTGTTGGAGGCGCAACAGCACGTGCAGGCCGGCTACAGGACCGTGGTGGACGTGGACCTCGAGAAGTTCTTGGATCAGTCTCCATAATGCCCCTTGGTTCATGACGCCTCGTCGAATAGGCTGGGTTGATCGTCTATCACCTTGATGCGCAAGCCTTTTTGCCGTCCACGGCAGATGAGCACGGCGTCGAGCTCTCCGCGTTGGACACGGTGCAACACGGTCTGGCGGGTGACGCCCAGGCGCTTGATCGCTTCTTGCATCGCGACGTAGCCCTCGGGTGCCTCTTGCACGAGGCGACGCTTGAGCGCGTCATTGACGCGGATTCGCCATGGCGCGCCGGGGGTGAGCTGCTCGCCGGCGATGAACCCGTCAGTGAGCCAGCGGTGGATGGTCGAGGCGGCCAGTTCGAGCTCGCGGGCGGCTTGACGCACGCTCATCAGTTCGCCGGCGACGGGCTCGGCGGCGGCTACGTGACGCGGAATGTCCCAGTGGCGGCGCAGATTGCCAACGAGGTTTTGCGTGAAGCGCAGGCCGCGCGCGGTCATGCGCTCCTGCTTGTTGAGGATGCCTGCGATGGTGGCGTCGTCGTGGTGCTGCGCCAGGCGTCGCACGAGGCCGATGGTGTCCTCGTCGGTGCGCACCGTAGCCGGGCGAGAGCGCGGCAGGCTCACGTCGAATTCATGGAGCGCGCCGCCGCGCCAGCGCAGCTTTACCAATGCACGGTATTGCTCGCGATACACGCTGATGCTGACCTCCTCGAGCAGCGTGCGCAGCAACTCCTTCTTGTCGCGCGCCGATGTCGAGGCGGCGTCCCACACGCGCGACAAGTCCTCTCCCAGACTGAGAAGACGGCGGCGGTCATCGCTGCTCAACGCCTGCGGCCGTTGCTGCTGGCGTTGCGCGAGCTCGGCCTGAGCTTGCTCGAGGGCCCGCAGGCTCTGCTCCCACTGCACTTCGAGACCACGTGCAACAAGACGGTTATCCGGGTCCACCGCGCGATAGCGTCGCTCGGCCTTGTCGGCCTCGTACTGTGCGCGCTGCACCGCCAAGCGCCACTGGGCCAAGGCCCCATCGTGGTCGGCTTGCAGCTGCTCAGCCGCACGTAAGGAGGCGCTGAGGCCTGCAGGGGCGACGGCGGCCAGGAATGCCTTGGCCACGGCGTCGTCGATCTGCACGCCGCCGACGTTCAGGCAGTACACGCCGCGGCCGCCGACGACGCTCTTGTTGGCGCAGTGGTAGCCGGGCGCCTGCTGCTGACCGCGGTAGTGAGTGCGCAGCTTGCGACCGCAATGGCCGCACGTGGCCAGGCCTTGCAGCAGCGCGGCGCCTTCTCTCAACGCGCCACCCGACTTGTGGGGCAACGGCCGCGTGTTCGTGCCCAGGCGCTGCTGATTGGCCTCGAATGCAGGCCAATCGATGTAGCCCTCGTGATGCCCGGGAATGAGCACAGCCCATTGGCTGCGCGGCAGCAGGCGGATGCGCTTGCGAACGAGACCCTGTTCATCGATGAACTGCTCAGTGCGCGACTTGCCATAGGCGTAGGCGCCAGCATAGACGGGATTGCTGAGCACGGCGTGAATCGCCGTGTAGGTGGGCGCGACCCAGCGCAGCGGCGCGCGCGCATTCGTCTGCAGCGGAAACGATAGGCCCTCGCTGCGAAACCACAGCCACACCCGGCGGGCCGAGCCGAACTCGGCGAAGCGATCGAACACCGCGCGAACGGCGCCGCTGACGGCGGCGTCCGGGTGCGCGAGGATCTCGCCGTCACCTTCGCCCCAGACGAAGCCCACCGGCAGGCCGCGGCGCAGCTCGCCACGCGCGGCCTTGTTGCGGATACCGCCGTCCAGGCGGGCGCGCAGCACGTGAAGTTCCGCTTCGCTCATCGTGCCCTTGAGGCCGAGCAGCAGGCGATCGTTGAAGAGCGACGGGTGGTACACGCCGTCGGCGTCGCCGATCAGCGTGTCGGTCATCGAGCAAAGGTCCAGCAGGCGATACCAGTCGGCGTTATTGCGCGCCATGCGCGAGACCTCGAGCCCGAGGATGATGCCTACGTGCGACAGCGCCACTTCGGCGGTCATGCGCGCGAAGCCGCTGCGCTGATGGGCCGTGGCGCCGGACAGGCCGAGATCTTCATCGATCACGGTGACCCGATCGGAGCTCCAACCCAGGGCCGCGGCACGTTGAGTCAGCCCGTACTGGCGGGCGGTGGACTCACGGTTGTGCTCGACCTGGGCGGCCGACGATTGCCTGACGTAAACGATCGCGATGCGGCTCAGGTGCGACGGCTTGATCTTGGCGTGTTCACTCATCGCCTTGCTCCTCAGCGTGCGGGGCCGCGAGGGCGGCCTTGACGATGAGCAGGGCCAGCCGCTGAATGAGCGCCTCCTGGTGAGCGGGGTCGAATTGCTCCCACAGCGCCTGTGCGGCTTCGGGTGGAGCCCCCAGGACCAGTTCGAGTTGCATCGTCGATCTCCTGTGCGCCGGCCATACGGCCGAGCAGAGAGTCGATGACGATGCGTGCGTTGAACAAGTCCCTGATCGTGGCCAGCAGCGCCGAAGCCGGCGCGGAAGCGCACTCTGTGGCAGCCCCCATGCGAAGCTGGAGGTCGGTCCAGCTGGCGGGAATGAGGGAGCGCGATTCGCACGGCAGGATCAGCAGCAGATGTAGCTGGCCGGCCCGCTTGCGGCGCCCGAGTACCGCGAGGTCCAGCCCTTCAAGGGCATGGCCCCGGCGGACGATACGGACCGTCGGCGGAAGCTCTTCGAGATGGGTAGTGTGTCGTATGTTCCTTCGACACCATCGAACACGACTGGCTGATCAAGTTTATCGAGCATCGCGTGACCGATGCACGCGTTGTGCGGCTAGTCAAGAAATGGCTGCATGCGGGTGTTCTGGAGGAGGGCAGGCTGGAACGCAGTGAGCTTGGCACGGTGCAAGGGGGCAGCATAAGTCCGCTGCTCGCCAACATCTACCTCCACTATGCGTTCGACCTGTGGGTGAAGCAGTGGAGGGGGCGCCAAGCCCGCGGCGAGCTCATCGTCGTGCGTTACGCCGACGATTGGATTTCCGGGTTCCAGTATCGCGAGGAGGCCGAGCGCTTTGAGCGTGCGGTGGCCGAGCGACTGGGCAAGTTCGGGCTGAGGCTGCACCCCGAGAAGACAAGGCTGATCGAGTTCGGGCGCTTCGCCCGCGAAGACCGGCGCCGTAAAGGCCAGGGCAAACCCCAGACCTTCGACTTCCTAGGCTTCACGCATTGTTGCGGGACTAC
>CAIWPS010000478.1 GCA_903914615.1 uncultured beta proteobacterium
CATCCCGCGCGGCGCGCCGGCGGCCGACAAGGCGCTGGCCTGGGAGTTCATCCGGCTGCTGACGATGGACCGCGATCTGCAGCTCGCTGCCTTCAAGGCCCAGGACGCCTTTCCGGCGCTGCTGGCCACCTACGACGACCCTTTCTTCGACCAGCCCATCGCCTTCCTGGGCGGCGAGCCGGCGCGGCTGCTGTGGCGCGAGGCCACGCGCCACATCGTCGCCGTGACCGTGCACAAGCAGGACGCCTTCGCCGCCGAGGTCATCGACACCGAGCTCGACAAGGTGCTGGACCACGGCAAGGACATTCCGACCGCGCTGGCCGACGCGGCGCGCTTGCTCGAACGCCGTGCCCACCGCTAGGAAGCCCGCGCGATGAAATGGCCCGCCGCCCTGCGCCTGTCGCCCCAGCTCACGCCCTACGTGCTGCTGAGCCCCTTCGTCGGCCTGTTCCTCGTCTTCGGCATGTTCCCGCTGGCGTTCTCGCTCTACCTGGCCTTCCAGAGCTGGGAGCCGACCGCAGGCTTGTCGGCGATGCATTTCGTCGCGCTGGACAACTTCGCCTTCGCGCTGCAGGACGAGTGGTTCTGGAAGAGCTTGAAGAACACTGCCTGGCTGGCCGTGGCCAGCGGCGTGCCGCAGCATCTGGTGGCGATCCCGCTGGCCGTGTTCATCCACACCAGCTTCAAGCGCTGGCGCAACGCCGTCGTCGGCGCCTACTTCCTGCCCTACATCACCAGCACGGTGGCCATAGCCATCATGTTCAGTTCGCTCTTCTCCACCGACTACGGTCTCGTCAACCAGGGCCTGATAGCCCTGTTCGGCGCCGCGCCCATCGACTGGCTGGGCGCCCCCGAGAACATCAAGCCGGCCATTGCCATGATCGTGTTCTGGCGCTACGTCGGCTTCAATGTCGTGCTCTACCTGGCGGCGCTGCAGACCATTCCCGGCGACCTCTACGAAGCCGCCACCATGGACGGCGCCGGCCGCCTGCAGCAGTTCTTCCACATCACGCTGCCGAGCCTGAAGCCGATGATCTTCTTCGGCGTCACGCTCAGCGTCATCGGCGGGCTGCAGCTGTTCGAGGAGCCCTTCATCTTGACCGGCGGCCGCGGCGGCAGCGACCAGTCGGGCATGACGACGGCCATCTACCTCTACCGCATGGCCTTCGACTTCAACGACTTCGGCGCCGCCAGCGCGATGTCGTGGCTGCTCTTCGTCGTCGTGGTGGTGCTCACGTGGCTCACCAACCGCGCCTTCAAGTCGAAGTCATGAAGACCGACCGCCTCGCCCCCTGGGCCGCCTACCTCGTCGTCGGTGTCGGCGCGCTGGTGATGCTGGCGCCGTTCTACTTCATGTTCGTGTTCGCCACCCACACGCGCACCGAGATCTTCAGCCTGCCGCCGCCGCTGTTCTTCAGCGGCGACTTCATGGGCAACCTGAAGATCCTCACCGACCACATCCCCTTCTGGCGCAACCTGGGCTGGAGCCTGTACGTCGCCCTCGGTTCGACGGCGCTGACGCTGCTGTTCTGCACCATGGGCGGCTATGCCTTCGCGCTCTTCGAGTTCCGCTGGAAGAACGCGCTCTTCGCCTTCGTGATGGCGACGATGCTGCTGCCCAGCTTCATGAACATGATCCCCACCTTCATGATCATGGACCTGCTGGGCTGGATCGATCAGCCGCGGGCGCTGTACATCCCCGGCGCGGCCAGCGCCTTCGGCATCTTCCTCATGCGCCAGTTCGTCGCCACCTC
>CAIWPS010000479.1 GCA_903914615.1 uncultured beta proteobacterium
ACTTGCGCGCCACCGGCGGTGGCGAGAGCGAGTTCATCGCGACGGCCATCGGGGCGAGCAACCTGCCGCAGGGCATCGTCGGCCGCACCGTCCACAAGCTCAAGGGGTAGGCAGTGGCCACCGGCTCTGCGGCCGCGCGCCAGTGGGCCGCATTCACGGCGGGCCCGGTGAGCCGAGGCGCGACCGTGGCGGTGGTGCGGTTCGAGCCGCCGGCTGCCGACACGTTGAGGGGCTGACGTGCTCACCCCCGCCGAACTTGCCGCAGCGCTTCGCGTCAGCACGCGCACCGTCGCCCGGTGGGACGCCGAGGGCTGCCCCTGCGAGTGGGCCGGCAGCCGTCGGCGGTACGATCTGGCCGCCGTCCAGGCTTGGAACAGGGAGAGGGCACAGCGATGCCAGTCCGAAAAGACTCAGCCGGCCGCTGGCACGCAGAGGCTTGCGTCGGTCGTCGGCGCCTACACCGACGCCTTCCGGTCGGTGCGTCTGCGAGTGATGCCAAGCGCCTCGAAGCCGAGCTGACGCGCGCCCTGCACTCGCAGCGCGCCGTCCGCGTCCCCGACGTCCCCGGAGACCCGCCGCTGGTCGAGCTGCTGGCCGACTACAGCGAACGCCACGCCCTGAACCTGCGCAGCACCGACACCGCGCAGTACCACGCCTACCGCATCGGCAAGTGGTGCGAGGGACGGCGGGCCAGCGACACGCGCGAGGTCGCGGCGGCCATCGTGCAGGACTTGCAGGGCCACTATGCGCCGGCCACCATCAACCGCAGCTTGGGCGCGCTGAAGAAGGCGCTGCGCATGGCTTGGGAGCGCGGCAGGGTGCCGGTGGACTACAGCGGCATGGTCAAGCGGCTGCCGGAGCACAACCAGCGCACGCAGGTGCTGACCATCGAGCAGGTCCGCGCCCTGGCAGATGCGGCGAGCGAGCCGGTGCGCGCGGCGATTTGGATCGGGTTGCTGACCGGTTGCCGGCGCGGCGAGGTCTGCAAGATCCAGCGCGGGGACATCGGCGACGACGTGCTGCGGATAGAAGCCGGGAACACGAAGACGCTTCGCTACCGCGAAGTGCCCATTGTGCCGGCGCTGCGCCCATGGCTGGCGCACCTGCCGCTGGCGGTGACGTTTGAGGGGGTGAAGTCGGGGATTCGGCGCGCGCGCGAGAAGGCAGGGCTGCCCGGAATCGGGTTCCACATCCTTCGGCATAGCTGCGCGTCGATCTTGCTGGCCACAGGCGCGGACCTGTACACCATCAGCAAGATTCTGGGCCACACGTCGGTGCAGGTCACGCAGCGCTACAGCCACATGCAGACCGATGCCCAGAGGAAGGCGCTGGAGCGCGCCTTCGGGTGAATGGTGGGCGGTGAGGGTCTCGAACCCCCGACTTCCTGCGTGTGAAGCAGGCGCTCTACCCCTGAGCTAACCGCCCGATTTGCGCCGCCGTTTACACCGGCCTCGCGCAAGTCGTTGATTCTCTTGGTATTGCCCCTGCCGTGTGAACGCAAGTGGCAGACGGGCGCCGGCTATGAGCCGCGCTGCCAAGAGCGGCGCCTGGCGGCCGGTTTCGGCCATCGGTTTACACCGCGGCTTACACCAGACGCCAGCCCTTCACCAGCTCATCCGCCCCACCTTGACCTGCCCGGTCGGCAGTTGCAGCGTCCCCAGCCAGGCCGCCAGCCGCTCCAGCTCGCCGTGGACCTGAGCAGCCGACACCGGCCGCCACAGGTCAGGCTGCCACGGCCAGCGGGTCGGTGTCTGGCCGGGCGGCCGCACGCCGCAGGGCTTACGCGCCGGGGTTGGCTTGGGCATACGCGGTGCAGGCTGCGCCGAGGTGGCCGATGGGCCCCATCGAGCCGAGCGGTCCCCCGATGGGCGGCGCGGGCGTCGGGGTGGGCGTGGGAGCGGGCGCAGGGACCGGCGCCGGGGCCGGTGCAGGCGTTGCCGTCGGGATGGCCTTCGCTAAAGCATCGACGGCTGAGGCGATGGCGTTGAGCGCCGCTGTGCTGGCGGAGTCCGCGGCCTGCTGGACGGTGCTGGGCGGCGGCGTCGTGCCGTACGCCGTGACCATCGCCTGCTGCGCCGCGGCGACGGCCTGGGTGGCCGCCGCGCCGGCCTGCATGGCGACGGCCAGGTCTTCGTTGCCGATGGCCTGGTTGTTGGTGGCGATGACGCCGGCCCAGCGCAGGTAGACATCCCACTGCTGCCACCAGGCGAGGTAGCCGGGGGCGTCGGTGGTGGCGGGCGCTGCGGGCGGCGTCGGTGGCTGCTGGAGGGTCGGAGGGGGGGGTCAGGCTCATGGGGTGGCTTTCGTGATCAGGGAGTCGTAGGACTGCTCGCAGGCCCGGCCGGCGGCACCCCGCTGGTCAGCGAGTCGCGCCAGGTCTGACGCTCGCGCATCAGCGCGCTCAAGCAGTCGGGCAAGCACCAGGGCGGCGTCGGCGGCTGCCGCGCTACTGCTGGCAGCGGCGGGACCGGCTGCGGAGGCGCGGCCACGTAGGTAGGCGTCGAGCTGCAGGCCGAAAGCGCTGCGGTCGCCAGAATTTGCAGCAGCAGTCGCAGCGACGTGCTGGATGGTGTCTTGCGTGGCATGGATGATCTCCAGTTGAGCGGCTTCTTGCCGGGCGCGTTCGGCCTGCGCCGCGGATGCGGCCTGAGCGCTGGCGGCGGCTACCTCGGCGCGCTCGTGCTGCAGCTGGGCCTGAGCCCGGGCCGCGCCAAGTTCGCGCTCGTGGTGGACGAATAGCGCGCCCAGGGCCGCCACGGCCAGCGCCAGGGCGATGTAGCCCCAGTCGCGCAAGGGGAGCAGGGCGAGCGGGTTCATGCGTCTCTCCAGTCCGGGCGCGGCCAGGGCGGGATCGGCACCGTCTGCCCGGCCAGCTTGTGCGTGCAGTCGCCCAGGAATTGCATGGCACCGTCAACGACGAAGCTGTGGCACACGCCGGACAAACCCGGCGGATCGTCCGGCTCGGGTTTCCAGTTCGGGTCGGCGTAACTGCCCCATCTCACCAGCACGCTGGGCGTGAACGTGGGCTTGTCGGTGCTGCCGTTCCAGCCCCAGCGCGGGCCGCTGCCGGCGCCGTGCTGGATGCCGTGAGCCTCGTCGCACCCTGGGCACCACCAAGTCAGGCGGTTGCCGGTGCCGTCGCGGAGGATTCCGCCGGGTAGGAGGCTCATGCGAACTCCCGCGCGCCTTCCTCGCTGTACTGGCGCCTCAGGTCGGCCATCAGCATCGCCGGCCCGTTGATGGCCTTGGTGATCGAATCCCACAGGCCTGCGTCTGCCAGCTCATTGCAGTGGTGGCTGTGCCAGAACCAGGCGGCCACCAGCGCGGCGTCAGCCGGCTGCGCTACCAGGTCGGGCTGCTCGAGGTACGGCCTGGCCAGCTCGGTCGCCGCATCGGTGTAGCCGTTGCGGCCGGTGAGCATCACCAGCCCGCGGCCGCGGAACGCCCAGCCGTCGCCGGTGTCCGGGCCTCCGTTGCCGAGCCTG
>CAIWPS010000480.1 GCA_903914615.1 uncultured beta proteobacterium
GTGCTGACGGTGGGCAGGCTGGCGTTCACCGCGTCAGGGTAGCGGCGGCGCCGTGCTGCGGCTCGCAGGAACAGACAGTGCCGGCGCGGCCTTTTCAGGCCTTTGCGCGCGGGCTGTCTCAGGGTTCGCCGATGGTCACCGTCTCGCTCAGCACCAGGCCTTCGCTGAGCACGAGGCCTTCACTCAGCACCAGCCCTTCGCTCAACACCAGGCCTTCGCTGAGCACGAGCCCTTCGCTCAGCACCAGGCCCTCGCTGAGCACCAAGCCCTGGCTCAGGCTGACCCCCAGCTGCAGCACGGGCCCGCTGGTGGACCAGGACGCGAGCAGCGCCGAAGGCATGAAGACGCCGGTGCGACCGAGCATCGACGAGGTGCCAGCCAAGATGTCCAGGGTCGCGACCCCGGGCACAAGCAGCATGGTGTCGCTGGCCGACGTCTCGGTGAAGGACTTGACGAAGGTGTTGGCCGCGATGCCCGTGCCCGACCAGTAGATCGGCTGGCGGAACAGCACCGTGCCGCCGGCCCAGGCCAGGCGCGGGTCGAAGATGGGCGAGTAGCGCGCCAGCAGCGAGCCGCCCTCGACGATGTGGCTGCCGCCGACGTAGGCCAGGCGCGACCAGCCGAAGATCAGGCCGTTGATGTTGGAAGATGCGGTGGCGCCGCCGACGAACATCGAGTCGCCCGGGTGGATGGTGCCGGCCGCGATCGCCGAGGCGAGGTCGGTGCGCAGGATGCGCGCCACCTGCACCGCGCCGTCGACGTTGAGCAGGCCCGCGCCCTGTTCGAGCAGGTTGGCATTGGGCAGCGCCTGCGCGGTGGCCTGCAGGATGGCCTTGATGACCGGCGGCGTCAGGCCCGGGTTGGCCTGCAACAGCAGCGCCGCGGTGCCGGCCACCGCCGGCGCGGCGATGGAGGTGCCGCTTAGGATCATCTGCGTCTCGTTGACGTTGGCGGCCACACCCAGCGGCGCCACCAGCTGCGCATTGAAGAGCTGCGCCAGCAGGTTCCAGCTCAGCGAGCCCGAGGTGGTGGCGGCAGCGCCGACGACCTTGTTGCCCGGCGCCACGAGGTCGGGCTTGAGCAGATTGTCGGGGTGGCTGGTGCCGGCGGTGTCGGTGTAGCCGCTGCGCGTCGGGCCGCGCGAGCTGAAGAAGTCCACCGTGTCGTCGCCGCGGGTCAGCGTGGCGTGCATGTTGGCGGCGCCGACGGTGATGACCGTGGGGTCGTTGCCCGGCGAGCTGATGGTGCCGTAGGCCTCGTTGCCTTTGAGGTCGAGCCCGAAGTTGCCGGCCGCCACCACCACCGTGATGCCCGAGGCGACCGCGCTGCGCACGGCCACGCACAGCGGGTCGGTGCGCCAGCTTTCAGTGGACTGCGCCGCCAGGCTCAGGTTCATGACGCGGATGTTGTATTCCTTGGCGTGGTAGATCACCCACTGGATGCCTTCGAGGGCGTCGCTGACGCTGCCCAGCCCCAGGTTGCTGAGCACCTTCACGTCGTAGATGTTGGCGCCCGGGGCGATGCCGTTGATGTCTTGCTGGTTGGTGGCCTTGGGGGCGAAATAGCGGCCGCCGGCCACCGAGGCAACGTGGGTGCCGTGGCCGTAGCCGTCCTGCACCGTGGCGGTGTCGTTGGCGATGGCCGCCTCGTAAGACGCCAGCGCGGCGCTGCCGGGCTGCAGCGACGTGGCGCCGGCGCTGGCGGGCGTCCAGTTCGCCAGCGAGGCGCTCAGCATGTTGACGTTGCGCAGCACGCGCGGGCCGCTCTTGCCGGGCAGGGGCCCGAAGGCGCTGTGGCCGCGCATGACGCCCGAGTCGAGGATGGCGATGCCGATGCCGCTGCCGTCGAAGCCGCTGTAGCTGGCCTTGCTGGCGTAGGTGCGGACGTTGGCGGTGACGGCGCCGGTCACCGCTTCCATGGTGCTGAAGGTGCGCTGCGTCTGGCGGTTGGGCGAAACGCTGACCACGTCGCTGCGCTGCGAGATCAGGGCCACGTCGCTGGCACGCACCTGCACCGTCATCGAGTGCACCGCCGGGTGCAGGGCGTGGACCGATCCGCCCAGCTTGAGCACATAGGCGCGAAGGTCGGCCATCTGCGGGTCGCTGGAGTTGCTGACCACGATGGCCTGCACCTGCCGAACGCCGCCGACGATGCGCGACCAGCGCGCGCCCTTGCTGACGGGGCTCTTCACTTCGTCGTCGAGGTCGCGGGCCACCTTGCTGGCGCGATCGGCACCGGGCGCGGCATGGGCCGTGCGCAGCTCAAGGCCGGCGCAGATCAGGGCGAGCGCGGAGAGGGTGACGACGGCACTGCGCGGCAGGCGGCGGCTCTCGATGAGGACGGTGAAGCGGGTGAGGAAAGTCATCGCGATTCCCTGGGTGGCTTGGGAGACGGCCGCAGGTGCGGGCACCGGACTGTCTTTGTCTTCGCGGCTGGCCGGTAGGCCACCCCCGCGTCAGGTTCCTGTTCCGACCGCAGCTGACCGGGGCCACCCCTGCTTTCGGAATGAAGTGATTCTGCGTGAACTTGCGTTTCGTAACGCTTGTTGACACTCCGACGCGTGCAGTCTGGCCGCGGCTTTTTTCACGCGGCACGGGCGGCGACAATCAGTGCCATGCAGATCGTGAACAAGCTCATCGCCCAGGGCCGCGGCCTGGCCCCCGCCCTGCTCAAGCGCGCCACTGCGGTGGAACTCGGCTGGGACCTGCGCCAGAAGAGCCGCTTCGACGCCGTCGATTCCGCAGGCCGACTGCTCGGCTTCTTCCTGCCGAGGGGCGCCGTGCTGCGCGGCGGCGACGTCGGCGTGGTCGAGGACGGCAGCCTGGTGCTCGTCAAGGCCGCGCCGCAGCCGGTGCTGGTGGTGCGTGCCTGCCCCGAGCACGGCACGCCGGCCGACCTGCCGCGCGCCGCCTACCACCTGGGCAACCGGCATGTCGCGGTGGAAGTGCAGGCCGACGTGCTGCAGCTCGAGCCCGACCCGGTGCTGGCCGAGATGCTGCGCCGCCGCCACCTCATCGTTACCGAGACCCTGGCGCCCTTCGAGCCGGAGGGCGGTGCCTACGAGGGCGGACACGCGGCGCACGGGCACCTCCATGGCCATGCGCACGAGGGCCATGACCACGGGCACGGGCATCACGGCCACGACCACGGCGACCACGGCGACCACAGCCACCACGACCACTGAATGGAAGTCTCGCAGGCGACGCTGCTGCAGCTGATGTGGCTGGCCTCGCCGGCCTTGCCGGTGGGCAGCTTCAGCTACTCGGAAGGGCTGGAGGCGGCGGTGGAAAGCAGTCTCGTCGCCGACGAGGCGCAAGCCGGCGACTGGCTGGCCGCGCAGCTGCAGCTGGGCCTGGCCCGCGCCGAGCTGCCCGCGCTGGCGCAGGCGTGCGCGGCCTGGCAGGCGCGCGACGCGGCCCGGCTGCAGCAGATCAACGGCTGGCTGCGCCAGACGCGCGAAACGGCCGAGGGCCGCGCCCAGGCCGAGCAGATGGGCCGGTCGATGGGCGAGTGGTTGCGGCAGGGCGGGCAGCGCGAAGACGACCGCGTGGCGATGCTCGCCAACCTCGCCCCCGTGGCGATGTGGCCCACCGCCTTCGCGCTCGCCGCCGTGCAGGCCGGCGCCGACGCCCGGGCGGCCCTGCTGGCCTACGCATGGGGCTGGGCCGAGAACATGGCGCAGGCGGCGATGAAGGCGGTGCCGCTGGGCCAGGCGGCGGCGCAGCGCATGCTCTCCAGGCTGGCGGCGGCCATACCGGCCTGCGTCGAGACCGCGCTCACCCTTCCCGAGGACGACTGGCAGGCCCAGCTGCCCATGCTCGCTATCCTGGGCGCGCAACACGAGACCCAGTATTCGCGGCTGTTCCGGTCCTGAGGGCCGCCGGCGGCGTGCACGCTTCGTGCATCATGTGCCGCATGATCAACAGCAAGCTCCACCACATTCCCGGCCGCACCAAGAAGCTGCCACCGCTTCGCGTGGGCGTCGGCGGCCCGGTGGGCTCGGGCAAGACGACGCTGGTCGAGCACCTGTGCAAGACCATGCGCGAGCGCTGGGACCTGGTGGTCGTCACCAACGACATCTACACCAAGGAAGACCAGCGCCTGCTCACCGTGGCCGGCGCGCTGGCGCCCGAACGCATCGTCGGCGTCGAGACCGGCGGCTGCCCGCACACCGCGATCCGCGAGGACGCGTCGATCAACCTGGAAGCGGTGGACCGCCTGCTGGAGCAGTTCCCGCAGGCCGACATCGTCTTCATCGAATCCGGCGGCGACAACCTGGCCGCCACCTTCAGCCCCGAGCTCAGCGACCTGACGATCTACGTCATCGACGTCGCCGCGGGCGAGAAGATCCCGCGCAAGGGCGGCCCCGGCATCACCAAGAGCGACCTCTTCGTCATCAACAAGACCGACCTCGCGCCCCACGTCGGCGCCAGCCTAGCGGTGATGGAGGCCGACACGCAGCGCATGCGGCCCGACCATGCCGGGCGCCGGCCTTATGTGATGAGCAACCTGCGCACCGGGCAGGGGCTGGCCGAGGTGGTGCGGTTCATCGAGACGCGCGGGTTGCTCGTCGCGTCCTAGACGTCCGACAATTTCGCGGCCTGTCGGGCCGATGGCTCTCGCATTCGCAAGCCTGGCTTGAGTCCCGCGGCACAGCATCAAGGAGTGGACATGACGACGGTGCAAATCAACCTGCCCGACGAACTGGCACAGAAGGCGGCCAGCGCGGGGCTGCTGTCGGCCGAGGCCATGGAGGCGATGCTGCGCGAGCAGTTGCGCCGCCGCGCTGGCGAGACGCTTCAGGCGATGTGGCAGCGCGGCCCGCGGGAGGAACTCACGCCCGAAATCGAGCAGGAGATCGTCAAGCAGGTTCGCAAGTTGCGGGCTGATGCGCGGCTGCATGGGGCGAGTTGATGCCCGCGTCAGGCACCCAGCCGCTGCGGCTAGTGCTCGATACGAATGTCGTCGTGGCGGGGCTCTTGTAGAACGGACCGCCTCGGCGCTTGATCGAGCTGGCCATCCAGGGAGAGGCGGTCGAACTCTTCAGCAGCGCGGTGCTGCTCGATGAACTGGGGCATACGCTGGGCTACTCGAAGTTCGACACGCGCATCGAAAGTTTCGCCACCCATGTCGCGGCGCAGGTGGAGCAGTACACGGCCCTCGTCAGCCTGGTGGCACCCGCCAGCGTGCCAAGCATCGTCATGGGCGATGCCGATGACGATCATGTGATCGCCGCTGCCGTGGCCGCCAGGGCCGAGCTGATCGTCACCGGGAATCGCAAGCACCTGTTGCCCATCGGCAGCCATCTGGGCATCGCGATCGTCACCGCGCGTGAGGTCCTCGACTGGATCGGAGCGACCGGCAAGGCCTGACGCCGAGGCGCGAGACCATGCCGGGCGCCGGCCCTGCATGTTCAGCAATTTGCGCGCCGAGCAGACGTGGGCCGAGATGGTGCGGCTCATCGAGACGCGGGGGCTTACTGGTGAGGCCGGTTCAGCGCGTGACGATGTCGCGGTGCATCGGCGCCAGCAGGGCCAGCAGCCGGTTCTGGGTGGCGAAGGGGATGCCCCGCTCGTCCATCGTGTCCTGCAGCACCTCGACGAGGGCGTTGAAGTCGGCGCGGCCGA
>CAIWPS010000481.1 GCA_903914615.1 uncultured beta proteobacterium
CGCGCAGGCAGTTCGGGATGTCGAAGTACTGCGGCGTGGTGTAGGGGCCCATGAAGCCGTCGGGGTCGCGCGCGCGCAGCCGCACGTAGAAGCGGCCGGAGCCGGGCAGCGGCAGTTCGATGGCCGGTTCGTCGAGCTTGCGCTCCAGCACCAGGCTCGTGAAGGCGGCGTCGCGCGCGACCTGGAACTCGAAGGTCTGGCCGGGCAGCGCGTCCCAGGCGAAGCTGACGCCGCGGTCGCCCACCTTGGGCGGCTTGGGCGCCGGCGGCAGCGGCCGCAGCTCGAAACTGCGGGCGTCGCCCCAGGGGCCCTGGTCGCCGTCGGCGCGGCGGCTGGCGAGCTGCCAGCGGTAGCTGCCGGGCGCCAGGCCCTCGAGCGTGGTGGCGAGCTCGCGCAGGTCGGCGACGTCGCGCAGCGGTGCCTGGAAGTCGCTGCCGGCGGCCAGGCGCAGCCGGTAGCTGGCGGCTTCCTGGCTGGCGGCCCAGGCGAAGTCGACGCGGCTGCCGTAGATCACGGCCTTGGGCGCCGGCGCCGCGGGCAGCGGCGCCTCGGGCCGGGCCTTCAGGCGGAAGCGGTGGTCGGCGTTCTCGCCCTCCAGGCCGAGGGCGTCGATGCCGCGCACGCGCAGCAGGTACTCGCCGTCGGGCAGCTCGGCGAAGCGCAGTTCGGGCGTGGCGCTGGTGAGGTCGGCGACGACGGTGTCGAAGCTGGCGTCGCGCGCGATCTGGCCGCGGTAGGCCACGGCACCGGCCAGCGGCGCGAGCGCGAAGCGCATCAGCAGCTTTTCCTGCAGCGCCGGCAGCACGGCGGTGTCGGGCCGGGCGAGCAGCTTCACCGGCGCCGCCACCTTGCCGCCTTCGCCGATGACGCTGCCGTAGCCGGCGCCCACGCGTTCGCCGCCAGCGCTTGTGACCGCCGCGGCGCGGCCGGCGAAGACGACCGTGCCGCCGAGCACCTCGCCGTGGGTCACGCCGGCTTCGGTGGCGACGCGGAACTCGGTGCCGCGCACCGCCAGCACGCCCTGCGGCGTGTCGATGGTGAAGCCGGGGCGGCCGGGGGGCGCCGGCGCGGCCTCGATCTCGACGCGGCCGCGCTGCAGCTGGGCGCCCGAACGCACCACGCCGGCGTCCTTGACGCGGCTGGACTCGCGCAGCTGCAGGCGGCTGTCGGGCCGCAGCCGCAGCAGCGTGCCGTCGACGAGGCGGATGGTGGCGTGGCCGTCGCCGCCGGTGGCCACGTCGCCGCCCTCGGGCACGCTGGCGCCGGCCTGCAGCGCGCCGCCGCCGGCCTGCACGCTGCCGATGACGCTCTGCACGCGTGCCGACACGGCCTCGACGCGCATCAGCCGCAGCGGAATGCGCACAGTGGCGCCGGTGGCGATGCGGTTGGGGTTGGGCAGGGCGTTGGCGCGCGCCAGCTCGGGCCAGCGCGCGGGGTCGACGAGGAAGCGGCGGCCCAGGCCGATCAGCGTGTCGCCGGCTGCGGCGGTGTGGAAGTAGACCGCTTCGTCGGGGTCGGCGGGCGGCGGCACCGGGCCGGCGGCCAAGGCAGCCAGGCTGGCCGCGCACAGCCAGGCCGCGATGCAGGCGGCGGCGCGACGCCTCAAGCCGCCTCCCCGCACCAGGCCAGCGCCAGCCGCACGAGCATCGCCGGCGTGTCGGCGCCGAGCTTGGTCTTCAGCGCCTGCTTGTGGGTCTCGATGGTCTTCACGCTGCGGTTCAGCGCGTCGGCGATCTCGCGCGTGCTGCGGCCGGCGGCGACCAGGCGCAGCACCTCGATCTCGCGCGGCGACAGTTCGGGCCGCGCCGCGGCGGCGCCGGCATCGCGGCCCGACAGCCGCCGCAGCAGGCTGTTGCCCAGCGCCGCGCTGACATGCACGCGGCCGGCCATCACCTCGTCGATGGCGGTCTGCAGCGTGCCGGCCAGGGCCGACTTCATGACGTAGCCGTCAGCGCCGGCGCGCAGCGTGCGCTCGGCGTAGAGCTCTTCGGCCATCGAGGTGAGGACGATGATCTTCAGGCGGGGATGGTCGGCGCGCAGCTGCGGCAGCGCGGCCAGGCTGAAGTCGTCGCCCAGGCCCAGGTCCAGCAGCAGCAGGTCGACCGCCTCGCGCGCCAGCAGCGCGCGCGCCTCGGGCAGGGTCGCGGCGTCGACGACGGTGGCACGGCCGGCCAGCAGGTGGCGCACGCCCAGCCGCACCAGGTCGTGGTCGTCCACGACCAGCACCTTCAGGCTTGCGTTGGCTGCGCTCATGGCCAGGGGGCGCGCGGGGCCGGGCCCGCGCGACGGTCAGGGGTTGCGGAAGTTGTCGTGGCAGGCCTTGCAGGCGCCGGCAGCGCCCTGGAAGGCGGCCTTCAGGTTGTCCGGGTTGTTGGTCTTGGCCGCGGCGGCGAGCTTGAAGACCTCGTCCTGCATCTTCTTCGCGGCCTCGTCGAACTTGGCGCGCTCGGTCCAGATGTTGGGCTTGGGGCTGCCCTTCTCGGTGCCCGAGGTGCCTTCGACGAAGCCGGCGAAGGGCAGCTTGGACATCTCGACGACGATGTCGGCATTGGCCGCGGCGGCGGCGCCGTCGAAGGGCACCCTGCCCTGCACCATGGCGCCGATGCGGCCGAAGTGGGTGGCCATCACCGTGTAGGCGGCCTTGCGGTACTTGACGGCGTCCTCCGGCTTCTGGAACTGTGCCGCGGCGGGCAGGGAAGACAGCAGACCGGCGACGGCGGCCGTGATGGCGAGCAGACTCTTCATGCGGGGGTACTCCGGAAAAAAGGGGGTGGTGCGGCCGACGGCGCCGGCGCGGGGCAGTGCCTGCGTCGCGGCCAGCGCGGAGTGTACGCACGACCCCCAGGGCGCTGCAGCGCCAGTGCACCGCCCGCCGCCGCGCGGCGGCAGAATCGCGCCGATGCCTGCACGCCAAGAACTGCCCGCCATCTGCGTCTGGGACCTGCCGACGCGCCTCTTCCACTGGGCGCTGGCCGCCCTGGTCAGCGCCGCCTTCGTCAGCGCCTGGATCGGCGAGGGCGCTCTCGTCTGGCACATGCGCTGCGGGCTGGCGGTGGGGGCGCTGCTGCTCTTCCGCGCCGTCTGGGGCCTGGTCGGCGGGCGCTGGTCGCGCTTTGCCAGCTTCGTCTACGGCCCGGCTGCGCTGCGCCGCTACCTGCGCGGGCAGGCGCGCAGCGGCGACCACTTCGAGGTCGGCCACAACCCCCTGGGCAGCCTGTCGGTGTTCGCGCTGCTGGGGGTGCTGGCGGTGCAGGTGGCCACCGGCCTGGTCGCCGACGACGAAGTGGCCACGCAGGGGCCGCTGAACCGCTACGTGGCCACCGCGCAGGGCCTGGCCGCCACCGGCTGGCACCACGGGCCGGCGCCGTGGCTCATCGGGGCGCTCGTCGTGCTGCACGTCGGCGCCATCGTCTACTACCGGCTGCGCAGGAAGACCGACCTCGTGCGGCCGATGCTGGTCGGCGACAAGCCCCTGCCTGCCGGCACGCCGGCCAGTGCTGACACCGCGGCCACGCGGTTGCTGGCGCTGCTGCTGGGGGCGGCCTGCGCCGCGCTGGCGGTGTGGGTGGGGCGTCTGTAGGCGATGACGGCCGCGGCCATCGAGATCGTCGATGCCGACAGCCCGGCGCGGCTGGTGCTGGCCCGCGAGCTGGTGCGCGAATACGCGGACGGGCTCGGCGTCGACCTGTGCTTCCAGGACCTCGACGCCGAGCTTGCCCGCCTGCCCGGCGCCTACGCCGCGCCGGCGGGCGCGCTGCTGCTGGCCTTCGTCGACGGCGAGCCGGCCGGCTGCGGCGCGCTGCGCGCCCTTCCCGGGGTGGCCTATGCCGCGGCCTGCGAGATGAAGCGCGTCTTCGTGCGCCCGGCGCACCGCGGCCGCGGCCTGGGGCGGCTGCTGGCGCAGCGGCTCATCGCGCGCGCGCGCCATGCCGGCTACCGCACGATGCTGCTGGACACCCTGGAAGAGCTGAAGGCCGCCCGCGCGATGTACGCCACGCTGGGCTTCGAGGACATCCCGCCCTACTACCGCAACCCCATCCCCGGCGTGCATTACCTGAAGGCCGAGCTCGATGCCGCGGCGCCAGGCTAGCCGGCGGGAGTGCTGCGGCGCCGATGCGGCATCATCGGGCCGATGAGCACAACCCCCCTCGAACTGCGGTCCGGCGATCTGCGCCTGGCCCTGCGTGCCGACCTCGGCGGCTGCATCGCCGGCCTCTGGCTGGGCGATCTGCCGGTGCTGCGCAGCACCGAAGCGGCCGACCTGGCGAGTTCGCGCCTGTCGGGCTGCTACCCGCTGGCGCCCTACTCCAACCGCCTGGGCTACCGCCGCTTCCGCTGGGCCGGGCACGACCACACCACGGCCGCGAACTTCGAC
>CAIWPS010000482.1 GCA_903914615.1 uncultured beta proteobacterium
ATCTGCATGAAAGTGGAGGGCCTGGGGCCGCCGTGCGACAGGCAAGGGAGGGGATGCTGATGCCCGCCAGTAAAGGTGGCAAGGCGGGAAACCACATTTAATCCCCAGACCAGCCTAGGGTCCAGCCCCAACGTGAACCCCTTCACACCCCAAGGGCCAAGCCCGAAGGGCTGGCCCCCCGGCCAAGTCGAGCGGCCTGCAGGGTCCGCTCGAACGCGGCGAGTCAGACCTGCAGCGCAGCTGTCAGGTCTAACGGTAGATGAATTGCATTTGCGTGCCCGCCAGCTCGATGACGTCGCCATTGCGCAGCGGCACCGAGTCGCCCACCAGCGGCACGCCATTGATGCTGGGCCGCACCGTGCCTTCGACGTGCGCAAAGGCATACCCGTTCGGCCGCTTGGTGATGGAAGCCACCTGCACCCCCGGCTTGCCGACGGTGGTGACGACCTTGGTCAGCGTCACTTCGCGGCCCGCCGCGGCGCCGTTCAGCACCTTGATCGACGCCGGCTGCGCCGGCACCGCCGGCGTGCCCAGGCCGCCGAAGCCCGAGTTGCCGACCATGCCCGGGTGCGCCGACTGCGCCGGGCTGCCCGCGCCGAGAGGCGGCAGGCTGCCGCCCGGCCGCATGATCATCGTCTTCTCGTATTCGCTCGACTCGTCGACGAGGTACTTGATCTTGTACTTGCCGATCTCGACCGTGTCGTTGTGGGTCAGCAACTGCTTCTTGATCGCCTTGCCGTTGATGTAGGTGCCGTTGGTGCTGTTGAGGTCTTCGATGAAGACGTCGGCACCCACCATCTGCAGCACGGCGTGCTCGCCGCTGACGGCCAGGTTGTCGATCACGATGTCGTTGTAGGGACGGCGGCCAAGCGTGGTCTTGTCCTTTGTGATCTGGACTTCCTTGATGACCACACCGTCGAGCGAAACCACCAGCTTGCCCATGCCTGCCCTCGATTCAATCCACTGCCGGCCGCAGCGGCTGCGGCCCCTTTTGCGTGCCGCTGTTCTGTGCGGGCGGCGGGTGCCGCCTCAACGCCGGAACGGCCACCAGGACCGCGCCGGTGCCGTCGCGCCGCCGGAAGCGCGCACCAGAATGACGGAGATATTATCCTTTCCGCCCGCATCGTTGGCCGCATCGATGAGCGCGCGACTGCATGTTTCCAGCGAGTCGTTCGCCAGCAACACCTGCGCGATGCCTGCATCGTCGAGCATGTCCGACAGGCCGTCCGAGCACATCAGGAACATGTCGCCCGGCACCACGTCGTGCTGATGCGTCTCCAGCAGCACCGTGTCCTCGACGCCCACGGCCCGCGTGACCAGGTTCTTGTTGGCCGAGAAGGCGGCCTGCTCGGGCGTGATCAGGCCGGCGTCGATCTGCTCCTGCAGCAGCGAGTGGTCGCGCGTGATCTGCTGCAGCCGGCCGCCGCGCAGGCGGTAACAGCGCGAATCGCCGACATGGCCCAGCAGCACATGGTCTTCGCGGAACACCGCGACCACCAGCGTCGTGCCCATGCCGGCGTACTGCGGGTTGGAGTTGGCGGCGTTGAAGATGGCGCGGTTGGCGTTGTCGACGCAGATGTCCATCGCGCGCCGCACCTCGGCGTCGCTGGCCTGGCTGCTGGCTTCGCGCAGCCAGCGACCGAGCTCGGTGCGAATGAAGCTGGTGGCCATGTTGCTGGCGACTTCGCCGGCGTTGTAGCCCCCCATGCCGTCGGCCAGCACGGCCAGCGCGACGCTGTCGTCGGTGGCCACCGAGTCTTCGTTGTTGCTGCGTGCCCGGCCGGGGTCCACCGCAGCATGGATCTCGATCGTCATGGGCACAGGGCTGGCGACAGGGTCGCGTTCGGGTGGACGGTGGGCGATTGTGCATCGGAACGCCAGTGCCGCAGCAGGGGCGCACCCGCATCAACCGGGCGCCGGCCAAGTCCGTGCCAGGCTGCGCAAAGCCGCCGCCAGCGTGCGGCTGTCCGACGGTCTGTCGCCCGGGGATCTGGCCAGCAGCTGCGCCACCAGTTCGGCCACCGGCGCCGGCAGGTCCGGCCGCAAGGTCCGCAGGTCGGGCGCCGTGTCCCGGGCCACGCGCAGCAGCAGTTCACCCATCGAGGCCCCTTCGTGCGGCAGCCTGCCGGACAGCAGCTGGAACAGCATCACGCCCAGCGCGTAGAGGTCGCTGCGCGGCGTGGGCAGGCTGCCGGCCAGCAGTTCGGGCGCCATGTACGCCGGGCTGCCCGGCACCACGCCGGTGGCGGTCTGGGCGGCGTCGGCGGCGCGGGCGAGGCCGAAGTCGGCGAGCTTGACGGTGTCGCTCGGCCAGTCGACGAGCACGTTGGCGGGCTTGAGGTCGCGGTGCACGACCTCGAGCCCATGGGCGTGGGCCAGCGCCAGGGCCAGGCGCTCGCCCAGCTGCAGCACCAGCGGCTCGGGCAGCAGGCGCTGCGGCATCGTGTAGCGGGCCAGGCTGCCGCCGGGCACCGGCTCCATGGCCAGCCAGCCGAGGTGGCCCTCGACCCCTGCGGCCAGGGTGGCGACGATGCCCGGGTGCTGCAGCCGCCGGGCCACCGAGGCCGCGTGGAGGAACTGCTCGCGCGCCTGCGTCGAGCCCGCAGGCAGCACCACCAGCTTGAGCGCCACGGTGGCGCCGGCCGCGTCCTGCGCCAGGTGCACGGCACCGTGCGCGCCCTGGCCGAGCAGGCGCTGCAAGCGGTAGCCCGCCACCACGTTGCCGGGGCCGAGTGTCGTCGTCATGGCCGGCGCGGCGCGGCAGTCCGGGGTCGCGGCCTCAGGCTGCACCGGGGGTCGGGCCTGCGGCCCCGCGGCGCGCCGCCAGCCAGCGACCGACGGCGACCACGGCCAGCGCGCAGCCCGTCTTCAGGGCCAGCAAGGGGGCGCCACCCAGGCCGTCGAACCAGGGCGCCACGGCGGGGTCGCTGACCAGCATCTCGCCGGCCACGAAGCCCAGCAGCGCGGCGCCCAGGGTGACGACGATCGGCAGCTTTTCCATCACCGCCAGCAGCAGCTGGCTGCCGAAGACGATGAGCGGGATCGACAGCGACAGGCCGAGCACCAGCAGCAACGTTTGTGCCGATGCCGGGCCGCTTTGCGCCGCGGCGGCCACGGCGATGACGTTGTCCAGGCTCATCGCGAGGTCGGCGATGAGGATGATGCGGATGGCCGACCCCAGCTGGCTGGCGGCCGGGGTGCCGGCGTCGGCCTCGTCCGCGGGCAGCAGCAGCTGCACGCCGATCCACAGCAGCAGCGCCGCGCCGACCAGCTTGAGGAAGGGGTACTGCAGCATCTGCGCTGCAAACAGCGTCAGTGCCACCCGCAGCGCGATGGCCGCGGCGCTGCCGCCAGCGACGGCCTTGGTGCGCTGGTGTGCGGGCAGCCCGCGCGCCGCCATGGCGATGACGATGGCGTTGTCGCCCGACAGCAGCAGGTTGACCCAGATGATCTTGGCCAGGGCCAGCCAGAAGGCCCCGCTGACGACGTGTTCCATGCCCGCTCCGCACCCGCCACCCCACCCGCCTGGCGTGCTGGCGCCTGACGTTCGAGTGTAGGGTGACGGTGTCGCCATCACCCTTCGGGAACTACATAGCCGCCGCCCTGCTGTGGCCGCCCGTGCCTAGAGCAGACCCTTCAGCAGGCGGCCCATCTCCGACGGGTTGCGCGTGATCGTGAAGCCGCACTCTTCCATGATCGCCAGCTTGGCGTCGGCGGTGTCGGCGCCGCCGCTGATGAGGGCGCCGGCATGGCCCATGCGCTTGCCCGCGGGCGCGGTGACGCCGGCGATGAAGCCGACGATGGGTTTGGTCATGTTCGCCTTGCACCAGCGCGCCGCATCGGCCTCGTCGGGGCCGCCGATCTCGCCGATCATGATCACGGCGTCGGTGTCGGGGTCGTCGTTGAACAGGCGCATCACGTCGATGTGCTTGAGGCCGTTGATGGGGTCGCCGCCGATGCCCACGGCGCTGCTCTGGCCGAGGCCGATCTCGGTCAGCTGCGCCACCGCTTCATAGGTCAGCGTGCCCGAGCGCGAGACCACGCCGATGCGGCCCTTGCGGTGGATGTGGCCCGGCATGATGCCGATCTTGATCTCCTCGGGCGTGATCAAGCCCGGGCAGTTCGGCCCCAGCAGCAGGGTTTCCTTGCCGCCCTGCAGCACCTTGCGCTTCATCTTGTTGCGCACCGCCAGCATGTCCTTCACGGGGATGCCCTCGGTGATGCAGATGACGAGGTCGAGGTCGGCCTCGACCGCTTCCCAGATGGCGTCGGCGGCACCGGCCGGGGGCACGTAGATGACGCTGACGGTGGCGCCGGTGGCGGCCTTGGCGTCCTTCACGCTGGCGTGGATCGGAATGCCTTCGAAGAGCTCGCCGGCCTTCTTCGGGTTGACGCCGGCGACGAAGCAGGCCTTGCCGTTGGCGTAGGCCTGGCAGCCCCGGGTGTGGAACTGCCCGGTCTTGCCCGTGATGCCCTGGGTGATGACCTTGGTGTCTTTGTTGATCAGGATGCTCATGTGCTTGTCCTCACTTCACGGCCGCGACGATCTTCGTCGCTGCCTCGGCCATCGTGTCGGCAGAGATGATGGGCAGGCCCGACTCGGCCAGCAGCTTCTTGCCCAGGTCCTCGTTGGTGCCCTTCATGCGCACCACCAGCGGCACCGACAGGTTCACCGCCTTGCAGGCGGCGATGACGCCCTCGGCGATGGTGTCGCACTTCATGATGCCGCCGAAGATGTTGACCAGGATGCCCTTGACCGACTTGTTGGCGAGCATGATCTTGAAGGCCTCGGTGACCTTTTCCGCGGTGGCGCCGCCGCCGACGTCGAGGAAGTTCGCGGGCTCGCCGCCGAAGAGCTTGATGGTGTCCATGGTCGCCATCGCCAGGCCGGCGCCGTTGACCAGGCAGCCGATGTTGCCGTCCAGGCTGATGTAGCTGAGGTCGAACTTGCTGGCCTCGATCTCGGCCGGGTCTTCCTCGTCGAGATCGCGGTAGGCGACGATCTCGGGGTGGCGGTAGAGGGCATTGCTGTCGAAGTTGAACTTCGCGTCCAGGGCCTTGATGTGGCCGTTGCCTTCGAGGATCAGCGGGTTGATCTCGGCCAGGCTGGCGTCGGTGTCCATGTAGGTGGCGTAGAGCTTCTTCAGCACGTCCACCGCCTCGGCCTGCGAGGCCGCGGGCACGCCGATGCCGGCGGCCAGCTCCAGCCCCTGTGCGTCGGTCAGGCCCACCAGCGGGTCGACGAAGACCTTGAGGATCTTCTCGGGCGTGCTGTGCGCCACTTCCTCGATGTCCATGCCGCCTTCGCTGCTGGCCATGATGGCGACCTTCTGTGTCGCGCGGTCGGTGAGCGCGGCGACGTAGTACTCCTTCTTGATGTCCGCACCTTCCTCGATGAGCAGGCGGCGCACCTTCTGTCCGGCCGGGCCGGTCTGGTGGGTCTTGAGCTGCATGCCCAGGATCTCGCCGGCCAGCTTCTCGACATCGGCCATCGAGCGCGCGAGCTTGACGCCGCCGCCCTTGCCGCGGCCGCCGGCGTGGATCTGCGCCTTGACGACCCAGAAGCTGCCGCCGAGCTTGGCCGCCGCCTCCTGCGCCTCGCGCACGGTGAAGGCCGGGTAGCCGCGCGGCACCGGCACGCCGTGCTGGCGCAGCAGCTCCTTGGCCTGGTATTCGTGGATCTTCATCGGGTGTCCTCGCTCAGTGGTTCTCTGTCGGAAGGGGCCGCGGCGGCTCGGTACCAGCGCGGGTAATGCAGGCGCACGACCTCGCCGTCGCGCCGCAGGGCGTGGCAGCGGTCGATCTGGAAGGGCTGGCTGGCGCCGTCTGCGGTGCCGCGGGTGTCGATGACCTCGCCGGCGAAGGCCTGCACGACGGCCGTGGGCAGCACCTGCGCCAGTTCGGTGATGTGGGTGCAGCCGAGCACACCGCCCAGCCTTTCGCGCAGCGCCTGGCGGAAGTTCTTCAGCAGGTTCAGGCCGACGAGCGCGCCGTAGGCGTCGTCGTGGTCGTTGCAGGTGCCGGTGTAGGGCATCCAGCGCGTTTCCGAGCCGGCTTCGACGATGTCCAGCTGCTCGTTGACGACCAGGCGCAGCAGCATGTCGTGGATGGGCGTGCCGGGCGGGCGCGGCCCATCGATCATGTTCGCGACCCGCGTCTTGGTATCGGTGAGCGTGGCATCCACTTCCCACAGGCCATTGCCGCGCGTGTACACCTGCACGTCGATCTGGCGGCGGTGCTTGAGCTGGCGTTGGGCCGCCGCTTGCGGAAGGGTCATCGAAGGGGGTGGGGGCGGGCGCTGGCGCAGCGCGGCGGCGAATTTAGCATGCTGCTCTGCAGCAGAACCTTACAAAAGCCGCGCCTTCGGCACGCCAGGCAAGCGCCGCCCCGGCCGGCCGGCGCAGGCGACTGGCGCGCTAATCGTCGTCGCCACCCTGGACGACACGGCGGATGACCTCGCCTTCGAAGCCGCGGCCGGCCAGGAAGCGCATCTGGCGCGCGCGTTCGGCCGCGTCGGCGGGTGCGCTGCCGTAGCGGCGGCGCCAGACCTCGCGCGCGCGCTCGAGCTCGGTGCCGCGCGCCTGCTGCAGCGTGCTGGCGACCAGCGCCGCGTCCAGGCCCTTGGCCTGCAGCGTCTGCTTCAGCCGCCGCATGCCGTAGCGCTGGCCGCGGCCGCTCAACACGGCAGCGGCGGCGCGCTGCTCGCTGAGCAGGCCCTTGGCCGCGAGTTCGTCCAGTGCGGCGGCGATCTGCGCCTGCGCGCTGGCCTCGGGCGTGTCCTCGACATGGCGCGCCAGCTTGCGTTCGAGCTCGGCGCGTGAATGTTCGCGCTGCGCCAGGCAGCGCAAGGCACGGCCCTTGACCGACAGCGCGCCGAAGGCCATCGCGCCGGCGAACGCTACTCGGCGACGACCTCGGCCGCCAGCAGCGGGATGCCCATCGACTCGCGCACCTTGTTCTCGATCTCGCGCGAGACCTCGGGGTTCTCGCGCAGGAACTCGCGCGCGTTGTCCTTGCCCTGGCCGATCTTCTCGCCGTTGTACGCGTACCAGGCGCCGCTCTTTTCGAGGATGCGGGCGGTCACGCCCATGTCGATGATCTCGCCCTCGCGGCTGATGCCTTCGCCGTAGAGGATGTCGAACTCCGCCGTCTTGAAGGGCGGTGCGACCTTGTTCTTCACGACCTTGACCTTGGTCTCGCTGCCGATGACTTCCTCGCCCTTCTTGATGTTGCCGGTGCGGCGGATGTCCAGCCGAACCGAGGCGTAGAACTTGAGCGCGTTGCCGCCGGTGGTGGTCTCGGGGTTGCCGAACATGACGCCGATCTTCATGCGGATCTGGTTGATGAAGATGACCATGGTGTTGGTCTTCTTGATCGTGGCCGTGAGCTTGCGCAGCGCCTGGCTCATCAGCCGCGCCTGAAGGCCCGGCAGGCTGTCGCCCATCTCGCCTTCGAGTTCGGCCTTGGGCGTGAGCGCGGCCACCGAGTCGATGACAATGAGGTCGATGGAGCCTGAACGCACCAGCGCGTCGACGATCTCCAGCGCCTGCTCGCCGGTGTCGGGCTGGCTGATGAGCAGTTCCTGCAGGTTCACGCCTAGCTTCTGCGCGTACTGGATGTCCAGCGCATGCTCGGCGTCGATGAAGGCGCAGGTGCCGGCCTGCTTCTGCATCTCGGCGATAACCTGCAGCGTCAGCGTGGTCTTGCCCGAGGACTCCGGGCCGTAGATCTCGACGACGCGGCCGCGCGGCAGGCCGCCCACGCCCAGGGCGATGTCCAGGCCCAGCGAACCGGTGGAGACGACCTGGATGTCCTCGATGACC
>CAIWPS010000483.1 GCA_903914615.1 uncultured beta proteobacterium
GCATCTCAGCACCTCCCGGTACGACGAATGCATGTACAGCGCCAGGGCGATGGCGTAGTACACGATCACATGCGCGGGTAAGTCGCGCTCGCGCTGGCTTGTCTTGCCCGTGGCAGCCAGAACGGCGCGCACGCGCTCCAACGGAAACGTCTTGGTGATCACACCCAGGCTCATGTAGTCGGTGATCCGACTGCCATCGGGAAGAGTTGCAAGCGTGCGTGCCATCGCCGGTCCTCCTACCAAAGAGGACCAAACTATACCTCAGTTCAACGTTAAGTGACGAGTATTGGGCCTAGCCCGCCCCGCCGGGCGATCTCCGGGCGGCACGCACCGCCCAGCGCGCCGGGTCGACGGCGTCGGCCAGATCCTGCTCCAGCGGCCACGGTGCCCCCGTGGCCTGCGCCGCAAGCTGTCGCGCCAGCAGCGGCGCCAACGTCAACCCGCGGGCCCCGAGGGCCGTGAACACGAACAGCCCCGGCTCGCGCGGCAGCAGGCGCGGCTGGTCCCGTCGCTGGCGCGCTGCGAATCGCGGCAGCGCCAGCGGCCCGGCGATGGGCAGCCGGTCATCGCTCTGCAGGCGCCAGCCGACGCGGCCCTGCAGCGGCGCGCGGCCCGCGCTGATGCCCGTGAGGGCCTGCAGGCGTGCCAGGTTGTGCGCGTCGTCGCTGTCGCGGGGCGCGGCGTCGTCCTCGGGGTCGCCCTCGTCGCGCGTGGCACCGCACAGCAAGCCGCCTTCGGGCAGCGGAATGGCGTAGCCCTCGCCGGCCACCGGCAATCGCAGTGGCAGGCGGTCGCCCGCCCAGTACGTGACCTGGCCGCGGCTGTGGGACACCGGCCAGGGTGCCCAACCCCAAGGCGCCAGCAGGCGTGCCGCGTCGGCGGCATTGGCCAGCACCAGCAGCGGCGCCTGCGCCAGCACGCGGCCCTCGTGGTCGCGCAACTGCCAGCCGCCGGCGTGGCGGTCGATGCGCGCAACGGGCGTGCCGCAGCGCAGCGCCACACCCTCCTGCGCCAGCGCCTGCACCACCCAGGCCGGCGGCGCGACCCAGCCGCCGCCCGGGTAATGCCAGGCGGCTGCGGGCAGGGGCACGCCGGCCAGCGCCGAAGCGGCGGCGCGGTCCAGCGCCTGCGCGTAGTCGCCGGGCAGACCCAGGCGTTGCAGCAGCGCCTGCATCGCCGCCACACCTCCGGCGTCGTGCGCCAGCCGCAGCAGGCCGGCGGTGCTGCCGGGCACGCCGGCGGCGATGGCGGCCGCGTGGTCGCGCTGCGCCTGCAGCGCGGCGGCGCGGAACAGCCGCGCGTGGTGGCCGTCGTCGCCATGCACGCTGCCATGGAAGAGGCCGGCCGGGTTGCCCGAGGTCCGCGCCGCCGGCGTAGCTTGGGCCTCGAACACGGTCACCGCCAGTCCCATGCGCGCCAGCGCCTGCGCCACCGCGGCACCGGCGATGCCGGCGCCGACGACCAGCGCCTGCGTCGTCGCGACGGCGGCGCCGGGCAGCGCCGGCACGGCATGGCGCGGCGCCCAGCGCGCCAGCGTGATCTCGCGCTTGCCGCCGATGCCCGGGGCGCGTTCGACCTCGAAGCCGGCGCTGAGCAGGCCCTGGCGCAGCTCGCGGGCGACGCTCCAGGTCGCCAGCGTCGCTCCCGGCACCGCCTTGCGGCCCAGCGCCTTGAGCACGCGCGGCTGCCACATCTCCGGGTTGCGCGCCGGCGCGAAACCGTCGAGGAAGAAGGCGTCGGCCTGCACGCGCAGGCCCGGCAGCAGATCGGCGACGTCGCCCAGCGCCAGCAGCAGCTGCACGCGGCCGCCTTCGAAGTCCAGCAGGTGCAGGTTGGGCGTCAGCGGCGGCCAGGCCTGCAGCAGCGCCTCGGCCAGCGCGGGCAGCGGCGAGCCGGCGTGGACGCGCCGCAGGTCGTCCAGCCGCAGCGGGTGGCGTTCGATCGAGACGAAGGCCAGGCGCGTGCAGCGCGCCGGGTCGCGGCGCCAGGCGTCCCAGGTGGCGAGGAAGTTGTGGCCGAGGCCGAAGCCGGTTTCCAGCACCGTGAACCGGTCTCGCCGGGCCCAGCGCGCGGGCAGGCCGTTGCCCCGCAGGAAGACGTGCTGCGCCTGCGCCAGCGCGCCGATGCGCGGGTGGTAGCGGTCGCCGTAGCGCGGCGAGTGCGGCACGCCTTCCCGCTCGTCGCCGGGGCCGCCGCCGAAGTCGACCTCGGCCGGCTCGATGGGCCGCGTCTTCACCGCCCTGCCGCGCGCCGTGCCAGCCAGGCCAGCAGGGCCTCGCGAACCGCGAGCAGCCCGCGGTAGGCCAGCACGGCCTCGCTCATCGAGGCGATGGCGTCGTGCAGTTGCCCTGCCTGCGCCGCCGTGGCAAGCGCCTCGGCCAGCGGCCTCACCTCGACATGGATCGTGAACACCGCCTGCGCCAGCGCCGGCAGCGGGATGAAGGTCTGGTGCTCGGTACGCCACCAGGCCTGTTCGACGGCCGTGTCCTGCCAGCGCGGCCCGCCGGCGCGCGCCGGGTGGGCATGCAGGCGCGGCTGGTCGGTGACGGTCCAGACGAAGCGCTCCCAGCGTTCGGGCCCGGTGACCATGCGCAGCAGGGCGTCGGCGGCCTGCAGCAGCAGGCGGTTGTCGGCCACCGGCGCATGGGCTTCGCTGAAGCGGCGGCCGACCTTGTCCTCGGGCGCCCAGTGGCTGGGCAGCGCGACGGCCAGCCAGGGCAGGGTGCCGCTGCGCGCATCGACGATGGCGAAGTCTTCGGCGAAGGCCAGGCCGAGCAGGCCCGCCAGTCGCCACGGCGCGGGCAGGCCGCGCAGGCAGCGGCCGATCTCGTCACCGAGGCCGAAGCTGCCGCCGGCGGTCTGCTCGATGCGGCCCTGCACATCCACGGCGGTGCCCAGGGCGAGCGCGTGCGCGCGTACACCGTCCCAGGCCCAGGCCTGCGGGTGCTCGGCCGCCGCCTGTGCGAACAGCGCCGCCAGCGCGGGGGCGGCGTCGAAGCCGGCCACGGCGCACAGGGCCTGCGGCCCGTAGGCCGAGAGCACGGCCAGCTTCTCGCGCTGGTGGCGGCCGCCGGCCTGCAGCGGCGTCAGCTGCGGCGTGCCCGCGGCGAGCCGGCGCAGGCCGGGCTGCATGCGGAAGGGCGCGCTGACGGCGGCGTCGAAGTCGAAAGGCATGCGGGCGATGATGCCGAAGAAAAAAGGCACCCCGCGGGGTGCCTTGCTGCAGCCGGGGGTCTGGCGCTCAGACGCGCTTCTTGTACTCGTGGGTGCGGGTGTCGATCTCGATCTTGTCGCCGTTCTCGACGAAGATCGGCACGCTGACGACGAAGCCCGTGCCCACCAGCTTGGCCGGCTTGAGCACCTTGCCCGAGGTGTCGCCCTTGACGGCGGGGTCGGTCTCGATCTCGCGCACGACGGTGGTCGGCAGTTCCACCGAGATCGCCTTGCCGTCGTAGAACACGACCTCGACGGACATGTTGTCCTCGAGGTAGTTGATGGCGTCGCCCATGTTCTCGGCCTCGACCTCGAACTGGTTGTATTCGGAGTCCATGAACACGTACATCGGGTCGGCGAAGTAGGTGTAGGTGCACTCCTTCTTGTCGAGCACGATCTGGTCCATCTTGTCGTCGGCCTTGAAGACGACCTCGGCGCCGCCGCCGTTGAGCAGGTTCTTCATCTTCAGGCGCACGGTGGCGGCATTGCGGCCGCCGCGGCTGTATTCCGTCTTCAGCACGACCATGGGGTCCTTGCCCTGCATGATGACGTTGCCGGCGCGGATTTCTTGGGCGATTTTCATGGCATGTGTTCCGGGTGGGGTCGGCGCGAAGGTCCAGCTCCGTGGACCGCTGGCCGCGCGTTGAGCGCAAAGCCCCTGATTCTAGCAGTGCGGGCTGCGGCGGCTGCCCACGAAGTGCAGCAGCTGGCTGCAGAGATCGCCCTGGGCGAGCAGTCCGTCGCGCCAGCCCGTGCAGCGCTCGCGCCACGGTGCGGGCGCCGGCAGGCCCGGCCAGGGGCCCGGCCGCAGACCGTTCCAGGCCCGCCAGACATCGGCCACCTCGGGCGGCACCTGCAGCTGCTGCAGCAGCGCGTCGAGCTTGGCCGCATGCGCGCCATCGTGCTGCGGGTAGATCTGCCAGACGAACGGTGCGCCGGCCCAGAGCGCGCGCACCAGCGAGTCCTCGCCGCGCACGAAGTTCAGGTCGCAGCACCACAGCAGGCGGTCGTAGCCGGGCTGCGTCAGCCAGGGCAGGCGCTGCAGGCGCACGCCGGGCGGGGCGCTGCCAACCTGGCGCTGGGCATGCCCCGGGGTGAGCAGCAGCAGGGTCGGCGCGCGGGACAGGTCGGCGAGCAGAGCGTCGAGGGTGGCGTTCGCGTAGCAGAACAGGCTCACCAGTCGCTCGCCCGGCGCGGGCGCGATGCCCTGGGCCGCCAGCCAGGCGCGGCGGTCGAAGGCCTTCTGCGCGGCCATCAGGCCGGCTTCTCGCAGCAGCCCGCCGGTGCGCGGCGTGAAGCCCGGGTAGAAGAACCACTTGCGCAGGCCGCCCGGCTGCGGCGAGGGCAGCCCGTGCGAACGCTCGACGTAGTCCTCGGCGCTGAGGTACTCGAGGTTGATCCACGCCGGCGGCTGCGCCTGCCGCGCCATCGCCGCGACGCGCTGCGGCGGCGGGTCGCAGCCGAAGGCCTCGATGACGACGTCGCTGTCGTCCAGCGGCCCCGGCCAGCCCAGCACCTGCACGCCCGGTGCGCCCTGCGGCGCCATGAAGGCCAGCGGCGCCGCATCGTCGATGACCAGCCGCACCTGCTGCCCGCGCGCGGCCAGGCCGGCGGCCAGGCGCCAGCACACGCCGGCGTCGCCGAGGTTGTCGACGACGCGGCAGTAGACATCCCAGCGCAGCGCCTGCATCGCGGCATTATCGAAGCGAAGACAATCGCCGCCGATGACGGAAGCTGCCCCCGACCCCACCGACGTTGCCGCCGCCGAGCGCGCGCGCCTGCTCGCCGAAGTGGCCGCGCTGCCCGCGCTGCCCGGCGTCTACCGCTGGTTCGATGCCCAGGGCGCGCTGCTCTACGTCGGCAAGGCGCGCAACCTGAAGAAGCGCGTCTCCAGCTACCTGCACAAGGACCACGGCGGCACCCGCATCGGCCACATGGTCAGCCGCATCGCGCGGCTGGAGACGACGGTGGTGCGCAGCGAGGCCGAGGCGCTGCTGCTCGAGAACAACCTCATCAAGACGCTGGACCCGAAGTTCAACATCCTGTTCCGCGACGACAAGAGCTACCCCTACCTCAAGCTCGTCTCGCACCCGTTCCCGCGCATGGCCTACTTCCGCGGCGCGGTGGACAAGAAACACCGCTACTTCGGCCCCTACCCCAACGCCTGGGCGGTGAAGCAGACCATCCAGCTGATGCAGAAGGTGTTCCGCCTGCGCACCTGCGAGGACACGGTCTTCAACCACCGCTCGCGGCCCTGCCTGCTGTACCAGATCCAGCGCTGCTCGGGCCCCTGCGTGGGCCTGGTCTCACCGGCCGACTATGCCCGTGACGTGCGCGACGCCGAGCGCTTCCTGCTCGGCGAACCGCAGGCCGTGGTCGAGGACCTGCAGTCGCAGATGATGGTCCACGCCGAGGCGCTGGAGTTCGAGCAGGCGGCGGCGCTGCGCGACCGCATCGGTTCGCTCTCGCGCGTGCTGCACCAGCAGTCGGTGGACGCCAGCAGCCTGTCGTCCAGCGACAAGGACGTCGACATCCTGGCCGTGAAGGTGGCCGGCGGCCGCGCCTGCGTCAACCTGGCGATGGTGCGCGGCAGCCGCCACCTGGGCGACCGCGCCTACTTCCCGACCCATGTCGACGAGGGTGCGGCGCTCAGCAGCGAGGAAGCCGACGAGGCCTTCGAAGCCGCCGCGCGGCCGCCCGAGGAAGCGGTGCTGGAGGCCTTCATCGCCCAGCACTACATCGGCCAGCCGGTGCCGCCGCAGCTGGTCACCAGCCACCCGGTGGACGAGTCGCTGCTGGACGCACTGGGCGAGGCCGCGGGCGTGAAGGTGCGCGCCCAGCACCAGCCGCGCGAGCAGCGCCGCATCTGGCTCGAGATGGCGGCCAAGGGCGCCGAGCTCTCGCTGGCCCGCCTGCTCGCCGAGGAAGGCTCGGCGCAGGCGCGGACGCGCGCGCTGGTCGAGGCGCTGGACCTGGACATCGCCGACCCGTCGCAGCTGCGCATCGAGTGCTTCGACATCAGCCACACCGCGGGCGAGGCGACGCAGGCCTCGTGCGTGGTCTACGAGAACCATGCCATGCAGAGCGGCCAGTACCGCCGCTTCAACATCGAGGGCATCACCGGCGGCGACGACTATGCCGCCATGCGCCAGGTGCTGAACCGGCGCTACGCCAAGCTGGCCGAGGCGGTGGCCGCAGGCAAGGCCGATGCGCCTGCCGAGGGTGCAGCGGTCGCGGAAGACGCTGCCGCAGCGCCCGCGGAGGAATCGGCCAAGCCCCGGCGCGGGCCGGCGCGTCTGCCCGACCTGGTGCTGGTCGACGGCGGCCGCGGCCAGGTGTCGATGGCGCGCGAGGTCTTCGAGGAACTGGGGCTGGACGTCGGCCTCATCGTCGGCGTCGAGAAGGGCGAGGGCCGCAAGGTCGGTCTGGAGGAACTGGTCTTTGCTGACGGCCGCGAGAAGGTCTACCTGGGCCATGACTCGGCGGCGCTGATGCTGGTGGCCCAGATCCGCGACGAGGCGCACCGCTTCGCCATCACCGGCATGCGCGCGCGCCGCGCCAGCGTGCGCACCGGTGGCAGCAGGCTCGAGGACATCGCCGGCGTCGGCCCGCGCAAGCGGGCGCGGCTGCTGCAGCGCTTCGGCGGCCTGCGCGGCGTGGCAAGCGCCGGCGTCGACGATCTGGCCAGCGTCGAAGGCATCTCGAAGGACCTGGCGGAGGAGATCTACCGTGCGCTGCACTGACGGGTCCGCGAGGCGTTCCTGGCTGCGCGCCGCCGGCGCGGGCTTGGCGATCGTCCTGCTGCCGGGCCGGTCGGTGGCCGCCGGTGCGGTGCGCAAGCCGGCGCCGCGGGTGGTGGCCCTGCCGCCGCCCGAGACACCCGGCGATGCCGACGCGCTGAAGGAACAGGCGGCGCGGCGCATGGTCGCAGCCCACCCCGACATCAGCTACCTCGGCCCGCCGCCCGAGCCCTTGCTCGCCATCCCCGTGCTCGAAGTGGAGCTCCATGCCGATGGCAGCGTGCGCCGCATCAGGGTGCTGCGCCAGCCGCGCCAGGCCCGCGACACGACGCAGCTGGCCATCGACATCGTGCGCCATGCCGCACCCTATGGCGACGTCTCGCACCTGCCGCGGCCGTGGAAGTTCGTCGAGGTCTTCCTCTTCGACGACGAGCGCCACTTCAAGCCCGCCACGCTCGACCGCTGAAGGGCTGGCGCCCGGAAACGGTGCCGCAGCGCACCTTGGGCACAATCGGCCGCATGTTCTTCACCATCCCCACGCTCCTGACCTGGGCGCGCATCGCGGCGATCCCGTTCATCGTGGGCGTGTACTACCTGTCGTGGGACGTGGGGACCAAGAACCTGGTGGCGACGACGATGTTCGTGCTGTTCGCCGCCACCGACTGGCTCGACGGCTGGCTGGCACGCAAGCTGAACCAGACCTCGGCCTTCGGCGCCTTCCTCGACCCCGTGGCCGACAAGATCCTGGTCTGCGCCTGCCTGCTGGTGCTGCTGCAGCAGGGGCGCGTGGACAGCCTGGTGGCGCTGGTCATCATCGGCCGCGAGATCGCGATCTCGGCGCTGCGCGAGTGGATGGCGCAGATCGGCGCCTCGCGCAGCGTGGCGGTGCACATGCTGGGCAAGCTGAAGACGGTGTCGCAGATGGTGGCCATTCCCTTCCTGCTCTACGACGGCCGGCTGTTCGGCGTCATCGACACCCGGCTGTGGGGCACCGGCCTGATGTGGATCGCCGCGGTGCTGACCATCTGGTCGATGGCCTACTACCTGCGCCGCGCCATCCCCGAGATCCGCGCCAAGACCCGCTGAAGCGATGAAGCCGGGTCTGCTGCGGGCCATGCCCGCCGTCTTCGTGCTCGTCTGGAGCACGGGCTTCGTGGTCGCGCGCTACGCCATGCCGCATGCGCAGCCGCTGGCCTTCCTGGCACTGCGCTTCGCGCTTTCGGTGCTGGCCTTCGCGGTCTGGATCGCGCTGTCGCGTGCGCCCTGGCCGCGCGGCCGCGCACAGTGGCTGCACCTGGGCGTCACCGGCATCTTCATGCAGGCCGGCTACCTGGGCGGCGTGTGGTGCGCGGTGAAGGCCGGCCTGGGCGCCGGCATGGCGGCGCTGGTGGTGGGCCTGCAGCCGGTGCTCACGGCGCTGTGGATCAGCGCCCGCGGCCGCTCGCACCGCGTCGACCCGCGGCAATGGGCAGGCCTGTGGCTGGGCCTGGCCGGGCTGCTGCTGGTGGTGTGGCACAAGCTGCACCTGGGCCAGGTCGATGCCGGCAACCTGGCGCTGGCGGTGCTGGCGCTGGCCAGCATCACCGCCGGCACGCTGTACCAGAAGCGCTGGGTCGCACCCTGCGACGTGCGCACCGCCAGCACCGTGCAATTGCTCGCCGCGCTGGTCGTGACGCTGCCGCTGGCGCTGCTGGAACCCTGGCAGCTAGACCCCCAGCCGGCGCTGTGGTGGGCGCTCGCCTGGTCGGTGGGCGCGCTGACGCTGGGCGGCAGTTCGCTGCTGTACCTGCTGATCCAGCGCGGCGCCGCCACCTCGGTCAGCAGCCTGATGTACCTGGTGCCGCCGTGCACGGCGGTGCTGGCCTGGTGGCTGTTCGGCGAGACACTCACGCCGCTGGTGTGGGCGGGCATGGCGCTGACCGCGGCCGGCGTGGCCCTGGTGGTGCAGCGGCCGCAGATTTCAACCTGAAGGAGACGAGACCATGAGCCCCCATCGCATCGCCGTCATCGCCGGTGACGGCATAGGCACCGAAGTCATGCCCGAAGGCCTGCGCGCGCTCGACGCCGCGGCGCGCCGCTTCGGCATCGCGCTGCAGGTCGATCAGTTCGACTTTGCGAATTGCGCCTACTTTGCCAAGCACGGCACGATGATGCCGGCCGACTGGAAGGACCGCATCGGCGGCCATGAGGCCATCCTGTTCGGCGCCGTGGGCTGGCCGGCGACCGTGCCCGACCATGTCTCGCTCTGGGGCTCGCTGATCAAGTTCCGGCGCGAGTTCGACCAGTACGTCAACCTGCGCCCGGCACGGCTGATGCCCGGCATCCGCTCGCCGCTGGTCAACCGCGCCGGCGAGGCGCTGAAGCCCGGCGAGATCGACATGTGGATCGTGCGCGAGAACACCGAGGGCGAGTACTCCAGCGTCGGCGGCCGCATGTTCGAGGGCAGCGAGCGCGAGTTCGTGGTCCAGGAGACGGTGATGACGCGCGTGGGCGTCGACCGCGTGCTGAAGTTCGCCTTCGAGCTCGCCGCCTCGCGGCCGCGGCACCGGCTGACCTCGGCGACCAAGAGCAACGGCATCGCCATCACCATGCCCTACTGGGACGAGCGCGTGAAGGCGATGGCCCAGGGCTACCCGCAGGTGGCCGTGGACCAGTACCACATCGACATCCTCACCGCCTTCTTCGTGCAGCGGCCGCAGCTCTTCGACGTGGTGGTGGCCAGCAACCTGTTCGGCGACATCCTCTCCGACCTCGGCCCGGCCTGCACCGGCACCATCGGCATCGCGCCTTCGGCCAACCTGAACCCGACGCGGCAGTGGCCCAGCCTGTTCGAGCCCGTGCACGGCTCGGCGCCGGACATCGCCGGCAAGGGCATCGCCAACCCGATCGGGCAGGTCTGGTCGGTGGCCATGCTGCTCGACTTTCTCGGCCACCGCGACGCGCACAACGCCGTGCTCGGCGCCATCGAGGCCGTGCTGGCCGACCCCGCCGCGCCGCGCACGCCCGACCTCGGTGGCAAGGCGGGCACGGCCGATCTCGGCCAGGCGCTCGCCCAGGCCATAGACAGGGGGTGACCGCGGGCTGTCCGCAGGTCGGGGAAAGGCCACGCTGCTAGGGCTGCGGCAGGCGCTTGTCAAGCGTGGAAGCACGCTGGCAGAGCCGGCACCGCACGCCCTCGATCGCGGGGGACTTGGGCCTAGAATCCCGCCTCTGCTTGACACTGCAGAATCCAGCGGGATGTAATGGTCCGAGCCCCGTCGCAAGCCGTGGCGCACGGGCCTGCAAGGCGTGCAGCAAGAGCCGAATTCGCAAAGAAACCTTGAGAGGGGAACCGCGACGTGAACAAGAGTGAACTGATCGAGCACATCGCCAAGCAGGCCGACATCTCCAAGGCGGCCGCGGGCCGCTCGCTCGAAGCCATCATCGGCGCCGTGAAGACCACGCTCAAGAAGGGCGGCAGCGTCACCATCACCGGCTTCGGCACGTTCACCGCCCCCAAGCGCGCCGCGCGAACCGGCCGCAACCCGCGCACCGGCGCGGCCATCAAGATCAAGGCCGCCAAGGTGCCGAAGTTCCGCCCCGGCAAGGGCCTGCGCGACGCGCTCTGAGCGCGCCCGGCGTCCCGCGCCAGCGGGTGCTTAGCTCAGCCGGTAGAGCGGCGCCCTTACAAGGCGTAGGTCGGCGGTTCGAACCCGTCAGCACCCACCACCTCAGCTAGAATCCGCGGCCCGCAGGGCGGGCCCGGCCGCGGCGATGTGCCCGCGGCGGCGGGCCCGGCGCTATGCCGGGCAAGGGCCAGCTTCTGGTGCCTGCCGACTTCGCGCGCCCTGCGCCTTTCCGCGTTTCCGACCGGCCCCCGAGGTCCCCTTCGATGTTCGATTTCGTACGCAACCACACCCGATTGGCACTGGGCTTCATGCTGCTGCTGATCATCCCTTCGTTCATCTTCTTCGGCGTCCAGGGCTACTCGCGATTCACCGACGCCAGCAACACCGCGGTGGCCAAGGTGGACGGGCAGAGCATCAGCCGCGCCGAATGGGAAGACGCCAGCAAGCGCTACGTCGACCAGCTGCGCCGCCAGAACCCCACCGCCGACCTGGCCGCCATCGACACGCCGGCGCTGCGCAAGGAGACGCTGGAAGGCATGGTGCGGGAACGCGTGCTGCTCGCCGCGGCCGAGCACGAGCACCTCTTCCCCACCGCTGCGCGCATGCTGCGCCTGTTCGACAGCGACCCGCAGTTCGCCGGCCTGCGCGGCCCCGACGGCAAGATCAGCCGCGACCTGCTCGCGCTGCAGGGCATGAGCCCCGAGCTCTTCGACCAGCGCCTGCGCCAGGACTTCGGCGTCAAGCAGGTGCTGGCCGGCATCACCCAGACCGTGCCGGCGCCCGCGTCGGCGGCCTCGGCGGCGCTGGACGCCTACCTGCAGCGGCGCGAGGTGCAGGTGCAGCGCTTCGAACCCGCGGCCTACCGTGCCCGCGTCAACCCGAGCGATGCCGACATCGACGCCTACTACAAGGCCCACGAGGCGCAGTTCAAGGCACCCGAACAGGCGCGCATCGAGTACGTCACGCTGGACCTCGACGCGCTGGGCAAGGGCGTGGCCATCGCCGATGCCGATCTGCGCAAGGCCTATGCCGACAACGCGGCGCGCTACACGGCGCCCGAGGAAAGGCGGGCCAGCCACATCCTCGTCAAGGCCGAGAAGGATGCGCCTGCTGCCGAGCGCGCCAAGGCCAAGGCCAAGGCCGAGGCGCTGCTGGCCGAGGTGCGCAAGAACCCCCAGGCCTTCGCCGAACTGGCGCGCAAGAATTCCGACGACCCCGGCTCGGCCAGCAAGGGCGGTGACCTCGACTTCTTCGGCCGCGGTGCCATGGTCAAGCCCTTCGAGGACACCGTGTTCGCGCTCAAGGAAGGGCAGATCAGCGATGTCGTCGAGACCGACTTCGGCTACCACATCATGACGGTGACCGGCGTGCGAGGCGGCCAGGTGCGGCCCTTCGAGGAGGTGCGCGCCGAACTCGAAGCCGAGCTGCGCAAGGCGGCGGCGCAGAAGCGCTGGGCCGAGACCGCCGAGCAGTTCACCAACATGGTCTACGAACAGAGCGACAGCCTGCAGCCGGTGGTCGACAAGCTCAAGCTCGAGAAGAAGACCGCCACCGTGCTGCGCACGCCGGCGCCCGGCAGCAGCGGGCCGCTGACGTCGGCCAAGTTCCTCGACGCGCTGTTCGGCAGCGACAGCGTTCGCAACAAGCGCAACACCGATGCCATCGAGGTGGCGCCCAACCAGCTCATCTCGGCGCACATCGTCGACTACCAGCCGGCGCGCACCTTGCCCCTGGCCGATGTGAAGGACCGCGTGCGCGAGCGCGTGGCCGACGAGCAGGCGCTGGCCATGGCGCGCCAGGAGGGCCAGGCCCGCCTGGCGGCGGTGCGCGGCGGCGCCACGGAGGGCCTGCCCGCAGCCGTCGTCGTTGCGCGCAACCGGCCCGAAGGCCTGAGCCGCGAGCTCGTCGATGCCGCGCTGCGGGCCGATCCCGGCAAGCTGCCTGCGGTGCAGGGCGTCGACCTCGGCGCCCAAGGCTACGCGGTGCTGCGCGTGACGCAGCTGCTGCCGCGCGAGCCCGTGCCCGGCGGTGACGAGTCGCTGCGCCAGCAGGTGGCGCAGACCTGGGCCGCGGCCGAGGCCGATGCCTACGTCGCTGCGCTGAAGAAGCGCTACAAGGCAGAGATCAAGGCCCAGGCGCTGAGCAGCGCTGACGCGGCATCCGCCTCGGGGCGCTGAGCCGGCGTCGCTATAATCGCGTGCTCTGCGGTGGCTGTAGCTCAGTTGGTAGAGTCCCAGATTGTGATTCTGGTCGTCGTGGGTTCGAGTCCCATCAGCCACCCCACCACCCACAGCCCACCACTCCCAGGGCTGTTCAGCCGGTGCGGGCGAACAGCGTAAGGGAATAACCGGGCCCCGACGGCACTCGCCACGAGGCCTTTTTCATGCTGGTTGTGGCGGGCGCGGAGTTGTCGGCGCCGAAGAGAAATTCATGCCTTCGGCGTCACCGACTCCAGCGGCGGAATGATCGAGGACACCTCGATGCGCCCAGGCTCGGGCCGGCCAGACCGGCACCGCGTGAGGCTCGTGGGAGTGGGCATGGACCGCATCGAGGCATTGGTCATCGGCGCCGGCGTGGTGGGCTTGGCCGTCGGGCGCGCGCTGGCCAGGTCGGGGCTCGAGACCGTCGTCGTCGATGCGGCCAGCGGCATCGGCCAGGGCATCAGCTCGCGCAACAGCGAAGTCATCCATGCCGGTCTTTACTACGCCCCGGGTTCGCTGAAGGCAAGGCTGTGCACGCGTGGCAATGCGCAGCTGTATGCGCTGTGCGCCAGCCATGGCGTGCCGCACCGGGCCTGCGGCAAGCTGGTGGTGGCCACGGCCCCGGACCAGCATGCCGCACTCGCGCAGCTGGCGCGCCGCGCGCAGGCCAACGCCGTGCCGGTGGAGCCCTGGTCGGCAGCGCGGGTGCGCGAGGCCGAGCCCGCGTTGCAGTGCACGGCCGCGCTCTGGTCGCCCACCACCGGCATCGTCGACAGCCATGCCCTCATGCTGGCCTTGCAGGCCGACATGGAAGGCGCCGGTGGCGCCCTGGCCCTGGGCACACAGGTTTGCGCCATCACCTGCCGGGCAGGCCGCCCCGCCGTCGTGCAGGGGGCGGCCGGCGGCCAGCCTTTCGAGATCGAAGCGCAGCGCGTCGTCAACGCGGCGGGGTTGCATGCCTGCGCACTTGCGCGCTGCATCTCGGGGCTGGACCCGGCCCATGTGCCGGTGGCGCGCTTTGCCAAGGGCAGCTATTTCACGCTGACGGGGCGCTCGCCTTTCCGCTGCCTGGTCTACCCGGCGCCGGTGGACGCCTGGCTGGGCGTGCACGTGACCATCGACCTCGGCGGACAGACCCGGTTCGGCCCCGACCTGGAGTGGCTGGACGTGGCAGCACCCGAGGACATCGACTACGACGTCGACGCGACCCGTGCGGCGGCCTTCGCGTCCGCCATCCGCCGCTACTGGCCAGGGCTGCCCGAAGGCGCCCTGCAGCCGGGCTACAGCGGCGTGCGGCCCAAGATCCACGACCCGGGCACGCCCGCACCCGACTTCCGCATCGACGGGCCTGCCGTCCATGGCGTGGCCGGCCTGGTGAACCTCTTCGGCATCGAGAGCCCCGGCCTCACGGCTGCGCTGGCGATGGGCGAGCATGTCTGCGACCTGCTGGCCGCGGGCTGATGCGCAGGCCCCGGGCAGTGCGCTTCGAAAGGCAAACGGCCCCTCGCGGGGCCGTTGTCAGGCAGCGCGACGCGCGACGCGCCGCTGCCGGAGCCGCATCAGGGCTTCTTCGCCCAGGCGCTGCACCAGCCGCCCGCGGCGACCTGCTTGCCGGCGAACAAGGGGCAGCCGCCGGCGGCATCGCCGGCCTTGCCCTGGTACAGCGCGCAGGTGCCGCACTTCTGGTCGTTGGCGTGCTTGGGGAACTTCTTGCCGTCGGCCTTGGTGGTGTCGTGCACGTAGCCGAGTGCCTGGGCCTGGGGATCCTTCTCGTCGACCTTGGCGCCCTGGGCCTGGACCTGCAGGGCGGCCAGGACACCGCCACAGGCGGCGACTTGCAGGAAGAAGGTGCGGCGGTTGCTTTGCGACATGGCTCGGGGTCTTTCGCGTGTCTGGGTTGAAGTGGGGAGGGGGATTCAGGTCGTGGGCACGGTGCTCGCAGCACCGACGCCCAGGCAGTTGTTGCAGCGGCCCAGGCCGCGCAAGCGCGGGTCGGGCTTGCCGTCGCCGGTCTTGAAGTTGGCGTGGCAGCGGATGCAGACGTACATCTTGCTGCTGGACATCATCGGCCGCACGCCGGGTTCGGCGTTGGGCCGGGCGGCGGTGTATTCGGCCTGGGTCTGGCGGAGCTTGGGCCCGCTGGAGGCTTCGGGCAGGGGGGGCGTGCGGCGAGTGGTCATAGCAGATGTGGGCCGGGGTGTGCAGCCCCGATCGTCGCGAAGTGCGTATTGTCCCCGAAATGTGAAGCCCTGGCACCTGGGGGTCTCATGGGGTGGCGCGCGCGCTCAGTCGCGGCCGCCGAAGTCGGCCACGTTCAGGGCGCAGACGATGCCGCGCGGCTCGTTTTCCTGCCAGACCACCGTGCCGCCGAGCAGCTTCACGCGCTTGCGCACGCCGCCCAGGCCCAGCCCGTGCGACCAGTCCTGCGGTGCGCGGCCGATGCCGTCGTCGGCGACGCTCAGCGTCAGCCGCCCGCCCTGCAGCTGGAAGGCGACGTCGATGCGCGCGGCCTGGCCATGCGCGAGCGCGTTGCTCACCAGCTCGCGCAGCACGCGTGTCAACGCCGACCACTGCACCATCGACAGCCGCACATCGCGGTCGAAGTGGAAGCTCCAGCCCAGGCCGACATGCGCGGCGGTGAGGCGCTGCGTCAGGTCGGCCTTCCACTCGGCAGCGGCATGCGACAGGCGGTGCTCGGCCGCCGCGAGGCCGCGCGTCAGCGTCTTCAGGTCCTGCAGCGTGTGGCGGATGTAGTTCTCCAGCTCCGGCGTCGGCGCCTGGTACATCAGCGTCAGCAGGCGGGCGCCGATGTCGTCGTGCAGGTCCTGGGCGATGCGCTGGCGTTCCTCGGTGCGGCCGCGCTCGACCGCCTGGTCGTAGGCCACGGCGCGGCGCAGCTGGAACACGATGCGGTCGGCCAGCCGCGCGTCATCGGGCGCGAACAGGCGCTGGCCGCGCTGGGCGTAGCGCAGCACCAGCGCGGCTGCGGGGTCCTCGTCGGCGGCGCGCAGCGGCACCACCAGCGCTGCGCCGCCGCCGACGACGCGCGCGCGCTCCGGCACGCGGTCCACACGCTTGAGCTCCAGCGGGTCGAAGAGCTCGCGCAGCAGCAGGGCCAGCTGCTGCGGGTAGCGTGCCGGGTGCGCCTGCACCTCGCGGGCGGCGCGGTAGAGCTGCTCGAAGGTGCGCTCGGTGGTCGGCCGGCGGCTGCCGATGAAGCGGCCGACCAGCCATTGCCGCGCCCAGGCATACAGCCCCAGGGCGCTGAACACGGCGATGGCCAGCGAGGCGAAGGGCTCGAGCGAGAAGGTGGCCACGAACAGCAGGTCCAGCGCCGTGGCCGCCGTGCTGACCGCGGCCAGCAGCGCGAACTCGCGCAGCAGCTGCGGGCTGCGCGCGAGAAAGGGCGTCAGCAGCAGCAGCAGCGCGAAGGCGATGTACAGCAGCAGCGCTGCGTCCGCGGTGAAGGGCGTGGCCGGCCCCCACAGCGACTGCGCCACCGCCACGGCGGCGGTGCACGCGACCAGCGCGACGAAGACGGCCACGGCATAGCGACGCATCACCAGCGCATAGGGGTTGGGTTCGATGCGGTGCGAGCGCGCGATGACGGCCCAGGCCGCCACCGACAGGGCCAGGCAGCCGCCCTGCAGGGCCCACCACAGCGGCACGCCGGGCAGCGTGTGGCACAGCAGCAGCCAGCCCCCCACGACCGACCAGGCGGCCGCGGCGATGAGCCCGGCATGGCGCAGGCGCAGCGGGTGCAGCACGTAGGCGTGGACGACGGCCGCGCCGGTGGCCAGGTCCAGCGCGCCGCGCCAGGCCAGGCCCGGCGGTGGCCCTGCGGCGGGCCAGCCCGGGGCGTGCTCGAGGGCCATCAGGCCCAGGTTGGCGGCCTGCAGGGCGCACATCGCGCCGTACAGCAGGTTGCGCGGCTGGGCACGCGCCAGCACCAGGACGACGCCGAAGAGGTACAGCAACAGCGCCAGCAGCGACAGCGGCCAGAAGCTCACGCCCAGACCGCCCAGGCCGCGTGCGGCAACCGGGGCCCGGCGCTCGACGCCGTCGTCGAAGCGCAGACCCAGGCCCTGGCCCGCGGAGTCGTGCAGGCCGGCAGCCAGCGCACCGAGCTCGATGGCCTGGCGCTGCCGCGCCGCATCGTCGGCCAGCCAGCGCGGCGCGCGCTGCACCAGCAGCGCATCGACCGCGGTCTCGCGGCCGTCGGCCGCGACGATGCCGACGACGGCGTGGCCGCGGCGGTCTGCCAGCACCGTCAGCGGGCTGGCCTGCAGCACCAGGGCGCCGCCTGCACCTTCCGACCAGCTGGCCTCGATGTGGGGAGCGGCCGCCAGCCAGCGTGCCAGCGCCAGCAGCGCCAGGCAGCCCAGCAGCGCCGCCAGCACCAGCGCGCGCCGGCGCCAGCCCAGCCAGCCGCGGCCGGGCTGCGGGCCCAGGGCGCGCTCGAAGGCGCTGGCCTCGAAGATCGAATCGCCGCGCTGGCCCGCGCTGGCGGCGTCGGCGGCCTTGGCGGGCATGGCCCGGGCAGCCTGGCTCAGGCGGCGGGGGAACTCACACCAGCCCCTGCTTGCTCGCCAGCACCGCCGCCTCGGCGCGGCTGGAGACGTTGAGCTTCTTGTAGATGGACTTGATGTGGTCGTTGACCGTGAACCACTTGATGCCCATCAGGCTGGCGATCTCCTTGATCGTGAAGCCCTTGCTCAGGTAGGTGAGCACCTCGCTCTCGCGCGGGGTGAGCCGCTCGTGGTCGGGCTGCTTCTCGATCGGCACCGGCCTGCTGGTGGTGAAGCTGGCCGCCGGCATGAAGCCCGAGTCGGGCGCCGGCGTGTCGCCGCCGCCCGTGCCGTGGCGGAAATGCGTGAGCAGCCGGCGCGCGATGGCCGGCGACAGCGGCGGCTGGCCGCGCACGATCTTCTGCAGCTCCTCCACCAGCACCTCGAAGCGGTCTTCCTTGAGCAGGTAGCCGTCGGCGCCGCACTGCAGGGCCGGGAAGAGGTGGTCGTCGTCGGAATACAGCGTGGTGACGATCTTCGTCGCCGGGTAGGCGCCGAGCTCGGCCAGCAGCTCCATGCCGTTGCCGTCGGGCAGCTCGAGGTCGACCAGGATGAGCTTGAAGGGGTCCGTGCCGTGCAGCCCCTGGGCGCCACCGGTGAGCGCGACGTGGCGGCGCGCGCTCTCCAGGTCGCCGGCCTCGGTGATCGTGATGGCGTCGCTGAAGCTCTCGCGCACGACGCGGCACAGGAAGCTGCGCGCCACCGGGTTGTCTTCGAGGATCAGGACCTTGACAGCCATCGGGCGGTCTCCGGAAAGCCAGCGGGCATCCTAGCGCGTAACCGGTGTGGCTCCGCAGGCCTGCATCATGCCGTTACGGGTTGACCAGCAGCAGCTTTCCGCGCACCTGGCGCGAACCCATGCGTGCGTAGGCGGCGCGCAGCTCGCTCATCGGCAGGCGCTGGTCGATGACCGGCTTGACCTTGCCCTGGGCGTACCACTGCGCCAGCTGGGCCAGGCCGGCGGCGCTGGCAGCGGGTTCCCGGCGCACGAAGTCGCCCCAGAACACGCCGACCACCGAGGCGCCCTTGAGCAGCGCCAGGTTCCAGGGCAGCGCCGGGATGCCGCCGCCGGCAAAGCCCACCACCAGGTAGCGGCCCCGCCAGGCGATGGAGCGGAAGGCCGGCTCGGCGAGGTCGCCGCCCACGGGGTCGTAGACGATGTCCGGGCCGCGGCCGCCGGTCAGCGCCTTCAGCGCATCGCGCAGGTTCTCGCGGCCGTAGTCGATGGTGGCGTCGGCGCCGAGTTCGGCGCACAGCGCGCATTTCTCGGGCGTGGACGCCCCGGCGATGACGCGCGCCCCGGCCGCCTTCGCGATCTGCAGCGCCGCCGTGCCGACGCCGCCGGCGGCGCCCAGCACCAGCACCGTCTCGCCGGCCTTGAGCTGGCCGCGGTCGATGAGCGCATGGTGCGAGGTGCCGTAGGTGAAGGCGAAGGCGGCGCCGTCGGCGATGTCAAAGCCCGGCGGCAGCGGCAGCACGCGGCCGGCGTCGACGATGGCATGGCTGCCGAAGCCGCCCGTGCCCGCGATGGCGGCCACCGGGTCGCCGACCTTCAGGTGTTCGACACCGGCGCCCACGGCGTCGATGCGGCCGGCGAACTCCGAGCCCGGCACGAAGGGCAGCGGCGGCTTGAACTGGTACTTGCCCTGGACGATCAGCAGGTCCGGGAAGTTCAGGCTCGCGGCTTCGATGGCGACGCGCACCTCGCCGGCCTTGGGCTCGGGCGTCGGCAGCTCGCGCCATTGCAGCGCGTCGACGCCGTCCAGGGTCTCACAAAGCCAGGCATGCATGACGGTCCTTCGGTGGCAGGGCGGGCCGCGATCATAAGCAGCGGCGCAGCGCACCGCCGCGGCTACAGGCCCAGGCGCAGCGTCGGCGCGGTGAGTGCCTGGCGCAGGCTGTCCACGCTGTCGGCGATGTGGGCGCGCGTCTCGGCATCGATGCCGCCGTGCGCCGCCGCGGCCTTGCCGCCGCGCCGGCCGCCGCCCTTGGCGTCGCCTTGCGCCGCCTCCAGGCGCGCCAGCAGCAAGCGCGCCTGCACGCGCACGAAGCCGCGCGCGTCGGCGCGTGCCAGCGGCGAAGGCCGCAGCAGCGCCGCGGCGACGCGGTTGACGTACTCGCGCTGCAGCTCGCGCCGCGCCGGCGTGATGTCGCCGCCGCTGCCGAGCTCGCTCCAGACATCGGCGGCCAGGCGCTGGTAGAGGTCGGAGAGCTGGAAGGCCTGCTCGGGGCGGTCGAACTTGGCCGCGCTGTCGAGCACGCGCGCGGCCAGGCCGTCGCTCATCAGGTAGGCCAGCACGGCGCGCTGCAGCTCGAACAGGCGCTGCGGCACGGCGAAGTCGGTGGGGCCGCCGCTGGACTCGGCGCGGTCCAGGTAGTCGGGCGCCAGGCGGCGCTGCAGTGCCGGCGTGATGGCCAGGCCGTCAGGGGCCAGCACCGCGCGCGCCATCAGGTCCAGCGACTGGCGCTGCACCTGCGCCGCCACCGGCTGCAGCGGGTCGCGGCCGCTGCCGGGGAAGTCGCGCAGCGTGCGCACGCCGCCGATCTGGCGCGCCAGCACGCCCATCGCCCGCGTCACGTCGGCGAGCGCGAAGCCCAGTGATCGGCGCAGCACGGCGTAGTCGCGCTGCGGCGAGAGCTCGCGCGTTTCCTGGCGGTGGAAGAGGTCGCGCGCGATCTCCAGCCGCTTGGCGGCGAAGGCCACGGGGTCGGAGCCGAGGTCGAGCTGGATGGTCTCGGGGTCGAGGCCGAACCAGATGTCCTCGTCGGTGCCGAAGGCCAGCAGCGGCTCGCTGCTTCGCGCGGCAATGCGCTGCAGCTCGGCGCGCTCGGCCTCGGGCGTGGTGCCCGGCGGCAGCGTCTTGTAGGCGTATTCGATGGCCCAGTAGTCGTAGGGCCCGAGCGCGGTCTGGAAGGGCACGCCGCCGGTCTTGCCTGGCCAGGGCAGGTTGACGGCGTTGTATTCCATCACCGAGCCAGTGGTGCCGTAGGCGCGCGTGAACTCGGGGTCGGAGAGCTGGGCCTCGGTGTAGACGCGCGAGGCGCGGAAGTTGTGGCGCAGGCCCAGCGCATGCCCCACCTCGTGCATGATGGCTTCCTTCACGTAGTCGAGCACGAACTGCTGCGCCAGCGGGCTGTCGGGTTCGATCTCGCCGCGCGCTTCCATCACGTCCAGCGCGTAGCCCAGCTGCTCGGCGGCGACTTCACCGACCATGCAGCGCTCCATCTCGGGCGGCATCGCGTAGCCGGCGCCCGAAGGATTCGCAGCCGCGGCCTTGGCGGCCTGCTCGGCCAGCGGCGCAAAGTCGATCGCCGGCGCAGCGGGCGCCAGCGCCGACGGCGCCGCCAGCACCTGCGTTCGCACGCCGCGCAGCAGCCGCGCCGACATGCCCTCGAAGGCGATGTCGGCGTCCAGGATCTCGCCCGTGCGCGGGTCGACATGGCTGGGGCCGATGGCGCCGAAGGCGGGGTCGGCGTTCATCATCCAGCGCACCGAGGCGTGGCCGAAGTCCAGGGTGTCCCACTTGGCGTCGTCGGGCTGCTGCGCGACCGTGATGGCGCCGCGGATGCCGATCTTCTCGAAGGCCTTGTTCCATTCGAGGATCGCCGAGCGCACGGTCTCGCGGTAGGCCAGCGGCACGTTGCGGTCGATCCAGAAGGTGATCGGCTTGACGGGGTCGGACAGCGCCGCCGCCGGGTCCTTCTTCTCGAGCCGCCAGCGGTTGACGTAGCGCTGTCGCGGCGACAGCGGAAGGTCGGTGGAGAAGTCGAGCACCGTGGTCGTGAAGTTGCCGATGCGGGGGTCGGCGCGGCGCGTCGGCATCGGTGTCTCGGGCAGCGGCGCCAGCGAATAGCTCAGGCTCACCAGCAGGCTGCGGCTGTCGGGCAGGAAGCGCGGCAGCAGCGGCATCGGCAGCGCCAGCCCGGGCAGCAGGCCCGGCATGCCGGTGGCCAGGTTGCCGGTGTAGAAATGGCTCTGCGTTTCCAGCGTCGTCGCCTGCTCGCTGCCGCGCACCGCGGTGATGAGCGAGTTGGCGCGGTCCAGCCCGTAGCCCTGGTGCAGGCCGCGCTGCAGCATCATGCCGATGCCCAGCATGTCGTTGAGGAAGAGGCCGTTGGCCTCGATCAGCACGCTCTTGCGGTCGGGGTGCGGCGCGCTGGCCACCGGCACGGCACCGAGCAGGCTGTGCGAATAGGCGTCGGCCACGGCGCGTGCCTCGGGCGTGCCGGCAGCGGCAGTGACGTCGGTGTTGCGCGCCTGCAGCCGCACCTGGTTGTGCACGCGCACGAATTCCACCACCTGCGGGCCGCCGGCACCGTTGATGCTGCCGGCCATCAGCCCGCCGAGCACCCAGGCCTCGCTGATGCCGCTCTTGATCTTCGGCGACATCAGGAAGGGCTGGCCGAACTGGGCCGGCATGAGCTCGATCCAGACCTTGTCCTCCTTCTGCCACAGCGTCAGCGGGCCGTCGATGCGGCGCGCGTCCTTGATGACGGCGGCGAAGGCCGGCGGGCCGGGCGGCGTGGGCGCGGCCGCCGGCTTCAAAGCCGCCTGCGCGGCGCTGGCGGCCATCGCTGCCTGTGCAGCGCTGGCGGCGTCGGCGGGTGCCGCGGCCGCCGGCGTCGCAGCCGCGACCTTGTCACCTGCCGGCAACTGGGCGCAGGCGGCCAGCCAACAGGTGCAGGCCAGGAACCAGGGTGCGCGGCGGAGGGCGGGGCGGTGGCGCATGGCGGTGCGGCGTGGGGCGCCGGAAGGGCTGGAAAATCATTGTCGGCCAAAGCGTCCGCTGCCGCTGGGCTGCGGACGCGCAGCGCTGCACGGTGTCAGCCTCCCGGCAGGCGTTCGGGGCCGTCGTCGCCCAGGGCCTTGAACAGCGCCGCCAGCGCGGTGCGCACGCGTGCGGCGCCGTCGACCTCGTCGCGCTGGGCCTCGATGAGTGCGGTGGTGGCGGCCAGCACCGGAAGGTAGCTCGTCAGGCCCTGGGCGTAGCGTGCGCGCGCCAGGCGGGCCTCGTCCTCGGCGCTGCCGGTGCGCTCGGCCATTTCCTGCTCGCGCCGGGTCTCGGCGAGGTAGCCGGCGATGGCGTCGTCGACCTCGTGCCAGGCCTTCAGCACCGCCTGCTGCCAGGCCACGGCGGCTTCCTGCTGCTGCAGCTCGCGCAGCGTGATGGTGGCGCGGCGCCGGCCCTGGTCCCACAGCGGCAGGGCCAGGCTCGGGCCCACGCTCCACTGGCGGCTGCGCCAGTCGGCGAACTGCGTGCTGCCGACGCTTTCGAGGCCGAAGTTGGCGCCCAGCGTGACGCGCGGGTAGAGGTCGGCCATGGCGATGCCGATGGTCGCCGTGGCGGCGTGCAGGCGGGCCTCTGCGGCGGCGATGTCGGGGCGGCGCCGCGCCAGGTCCGCCGGCAGGCCCAGGCGCAGGTCGGGCAGCGCCGCGACCGGCTGCGCCATGCGCGCCGCGGCGAGTTCATCGTTCAACGCGCCGGGGTCGGCGCCGCACAGCAGCGTCAGCCGGTTCAGCGCCTGCGCCTCCTGGGCCTGCACCTGCGGCAGCAGCGCGCGCAGCCCGGCCAGCTGCGCCTGCTGGCGGATCAGCGCCGACGCATCGGCCAGGCCCTGGCGCTGCTGCGCGGCGAGCAGGCCTTCCAGTTCCTGCGCCGCCTGCACCTCGTCCTCGGCGAGCAGGCGCTGGCGCTGTGCCGCGCGCAGCGAGAAGTAGACCCGCGCCACCTCGGCGGCCACGCCCAGCTGCACCTGGCGCAGCGTGGCGCGCTGCGCCTCAGTGCCGGCGCGCGCCGCTTCCTCGCTGCGCAGCACGCGGCCCCACAGGTCGGGCTCCCACGAGGCGTCGAAGCCGGCCTGGTAGAGGCTGAAGGGCGCGCTCAGCACCTTCAGCAGCTGCGGCGTGGCGGGCCCGCCGATGGCGTTGACCAGCCGTGATGCGGCGCCGTCCTCGCTCTGCCGCTGGCGCGCCAGGCCGGCGCGCGCGGCCACCTGCACGCCGCGCTGCGCGCTGACCGTGCTTTCCTCGACGCGCGACTGCAGCAGGTGCAGCGCCGCCGTGCGCACGTCGTCGTTGGCCTGCAGCGCGCGGGCCTGCAGGCGGGCCAGCGCGGCGTCGCCGAAGACCGCCCAGCGGTCGGCAGGCAGTGCCGCCGCGGCGTCGCCGGGCGCGGCCAGCACGGCATCGCCGCCGTGGCGGTCGGCCCAGCGAGCCGGCGCCTCGACCGTCGGCGCCTCGTGGTCCGGGCCGACCGTGCCGCAGCCGGCGGCCAGGGCCAGCAGCAGGCTGCCGACGACGCAGGGCAGCGTGCCGGAGCGGGGACGCGGGGTGACCATGTCGGCGGCCTCCTCAGACCAGTCGGTGGCGGAACAGCCACGCCGCGGTCGGCAGCGTGACGGCGGCGATGAGCAACAGCGGCACGATGTCGGGCAGCACCGCGGCCAGGCCCGCGCCTTCGAGGTAGACGCGGCGCGCGATGTCGATGCCGTAGCGCACCGGGTTGACCCGCGTGGCCAGCTGCAGCACGCGCGGCATGCTGGCCACCGGCGTCGTCAGGCCCGAGAGCAGCATCATGGGCATCAGCAGCACGAAGGTGTAGAGCGTGGCCTGCTGCATGTTGGCCGACAGCGCGCTGATGGCCAGGCCGACGCCGACGCCGGCGCTGACGAAGGCCGCCAGCCCCAGGTACAGCGTCAGCGGCGAGCCGGCCATCGGGATGTGGAACCAGAAGCGCGTCACCAGCAGCACGAGGGTGGACTGCACGAGGCCGATGCACATCGGCGGCAAGGCCTTGCCGATCATGATCTCGGTCGGCGACAGCGGCGTCACCAGCAGCTGGTCGAAGGTGCCCTGCTCGCGTTCGCGCGCCACCGACAGGGCGGTGAGGATCAGCGTCTGCAGCATGCTCAGCGTGGCGATGAGCGCGGGCATGAAGTTCCAGCGCGTCTCCAGGTTGGGGTTGAACCAGGCGCGGGTTTCCAGCGCCAGGGGCGGCGCCGGGCCGCCATGGCGCTGCTGCTGTTCGGCGTTGTAGGCATCGACCACGGCGCCGACGGCGGCGGCGGCGGCATTGGCCGTGGTGGAGTTGCGCGCGTCCAGGATCAGCTGCACGCTGGCCGTGCCCCCGGCCAGCAGCTCGGCCTCGAAGCGCGGGCCGATCTGCACCACCATCAGCGCACGCTGGGTGTCGATGGCCGGCGCGATCTCTGCCACCGCCTGCAGCGTGGCCACGCGGCGGAAGAAGCCGGTGCCGTCGAGGTGCGCCAGCAGCTGGGCCGAGGTCGGACTGCGGCTCAGGTCCAGCACCGCGTAGGGCACGTTGTCGAGGTCGTAGGTGGCGGCATAGCCGAACAGCATGCTCTGCAGCAGCACCGGCACGAAGAGGATGACGCGGGTGGACGGGTCCTTGAGCACCGCCGCGAATTCCTTGCGGATGAGTGCGAGCAGGCGGAAGAGGAGCGCGGTCATCGCGGCCTCCAGTGGCTCCACCGCGCTTTGCGCGACCCGGAACGCGATACACGAACCAGCCCAGGCCTTGCGCGGATCCGGCTTTGCCGGGCCGCTGCAAGCGCCCCCTCGGGGGGCAGCGAACGAAGTGAGCGTGGGGGCTTCATGCGATGCGCTTGCGCGTGACGCGCCGCGCCGCGGCCAGCAGCAGTACCGCGTAGGCGGTCAGGATGGCGCCGTCCTTGAGCACGATGGGCCAGACGTTGCCGGCCAGCATCAGCGTCTTGATGAGCTCGAGGAAATGCGTCGCCGGCAGCGCCTCGCCGACGAAGCGCACCACCGCGGGCACGTTGTGGAGGTCGAAGAGGAAGCCCGAGAGCATCAGGGCCGGCAGGAAGCTGGTCAGCAGCGCCATCTGGCTGGCGATGAACTGGTTCTTCGTCACCGACGAGATCAGCAGCCCCACGCCCAGCGCCACGAACATGTACAGCACCGAGCTGGCCACCAGCAGCGCCATCGAGCCCACGAAGGGGAC
>CAIWPS010000484.1 GCA_903914615.1 uncultured beta proteobacterium
CGCGTAGAGGCCGCGGTCGGCCCGCGACAGCAGCTGCTCCAGCGTGCTGCCGTGGCGCGGGAAGTGCGCGATGCCGGCCGAGAACGAGCCGCGCGGCAGGCGCTTGCGGCCGATCTCGGGCTGCGTGCCCTGGAAGGCCTCGAGCAGGCGGTTGATGACCTGCTGCGCGCCCTCGGCGTCGATGTCGGGCATGACGGCGACGAACTCCTCGCCGCCGTGGCGGCAGACGACGTCGCTGCGGCGCAGGATCTGCGCCAGCAGCACTGCGAAGCGCTGCAGCACGAGGTCGCCGGCGGCATGGCCGTAGGTGTCGTTGAGCAGCTTGAAGTGGTCCAGGTCCATCAGCACCACGCACAGCGGGCTGCTCTGGCGGCGCGCCAGCTCGAGCAGCCCGGGCGCGATCTCGAACAGGTAGCGCCGGTTGTGCAGGCCGGTGAGCGGGTCGCGCAGCGCCTGTTCGCGCAGCTTGGCGTGCAGCATCTCGGTCTGCGCCATCTGCGCCTGCAGCGCGGTGTTGAGTTCGGTGAGGCGGCGGCGGTCGTCCTCGGCCGAGCGCCGCGAATCGACGGCCTGGTCGCGGTCGCGCATGGCCTCGGCCAGTTCGTGGCGGATCTGCAGCGAGACGTAGCGTGCCCGCGCGCTGCGGCCCACCAGCTGCTCGTAAAGAGCGTGCGCCTGGCGCATGTAGCCCAGGGCGGCAGCGGCGTCGCCGGCGGCCTCGCAGGCGTCGGCCAGCACGCGGTGCAGGCTCATCATGTCGTAGGGCTGGTCGCTCATGGCTCGCTCGCGCCGCTGCAGCAGCGTGCGCTCGGCGACCTCGCGCGCGCCGCCGGCGTTGCCCTGCGCCAGCAGGCAGCGGGCCTTGATCCAGGCCCACATGACGATGCCGTCGCCGTCGGCCACGGCGCCGATGGCACCGGGCTCCAGGTAGCGCAGCGCGGCGTCGACCTCGCCCACGGCCAGGTGGCCCAGCGCCAGCGGCAGGGCGTAGCGCTGCAGCACGCCCGGCACCAGCTCGTCGGTGTGGGTCAGCAGGAACTCGGCCAGCGCGCGCGCCTGCGGCATGCGGCCGGCGGCGTGGCAGGTGACGATGAGGTTGGTCGCCGAGGTGACGATGGCCTGGCGGGCACCGGCGCTGCGGGCCGCGGCCAGGGCCTGTTCGCTGAGCGACTGCGCGTCTTCCAGGTTGTACAGGTCCTGGTGGTAGCCGCCCAGGTTGCTCAGCGCCGTGATGCGCGGCCCGACCCAGCCGGTGCGCGCCGCGGCGTCGCTGGCGGCATAGAAGTGGCGCAGCGCGTCGTCGGCCCGGCCCTGCACCTTGGCGGTGATGGCGCGCGAGTTGTGGACGATGAAGCGGTGCATCGCGTCGGCCTCGAAGCCCGTCCTGGCGTCGGCCTCGTCCTGCAGGCGGGCCGAGCCTTCGTAGTCGCCGGCACGGCGCAGGGCGATGGCCTGCACCTCGTCGCACAGCGCCAGGCCGCGCGGATCTTCGGCGCGCTTGAAGGCCGCGCGGGCGCGGCGCAGGGCTTCGGCCGCCACCACGGCGTCGCCGGTGCGCACTTCGGCCAGCGCGACGTGCAGCCAGCCCTCGGCAGCCCATTCGCCGCCGGCATCGGCCAGGCGGCGGCCGATGTCGCGCGCCGCCAGCGGGTCGAGGTAGCAGAGCTCCCAGGCGCGCGAGACCTCGCCCGGCGCTGCCGACAAGGGTTCAGCCACGGGCCCTCATCGCCGTGCGCGCCTGCACGAAGCCGAAGGCGTACTCGACGGCGTCCTGCAGCTGCCGTTCGCTGTCGCCGCGTTCGCGTTCGCTGAGGTAGAAGACGTAGTCGACCTGGTGGCGGATGTAGCGCGGCGGCAGCCGGTTCAGCGCCACGCAGGCCACGTCGGCGAGCAGTTCGGGGTTGTGCGCCAGGCCGGGGTAGCGGTCGGCCTGGTGCAGCACGGTCTCGTAGACGGCGCGCTCGTTGTGGTTGCGCACCGAAGTGAAGTCGGTGTTCTCGATCGCAGGCAGGGTGGCGGGCATGGGCATCCTTCGCCCACGGCAGGGGCGCACTGTGGATATCGGCGCGGCGCCGGGGCTGGACGACGATGCTCGCAGAACGCGTGCCGGCGCAGCGTTCAAGAATGCACGGCCCAGGCCTGAACGTGACTCGTCGGCGCCGCCTCAGGCGGCGCCGATCGCGCGCACGAAACCGTCCTTGGCCTTTGCCGTGGCGCCGGGGTGGCTGGCCACGAAGTTCAGCATGCGATCGATGCAGCCCAGGGCGCGGCCGCGCACCGCCTCGGGCACCTCGATCTCGCCCTGCCCGGCTTCGAGGCAGGCGAGCACGCCCTGCAGCGCGTTCATGGCCATCCACGGGCAATGCGCGCAGCTCTTGCAGGTGGCGCTGCTGCCGGCGGTGGGCGCCTCGATCAGCGTCCGGCCCGGCGCCAGCTGGCGCATGCGGTGCAGGATGCCGTTGTCGGTGGCCACGATGTAGGTCTGCGCGCTGCCGCGCACCACGGCGTCGAGCAGCTGCGTCGTGCTGCCGACGACGTCGGCCTGCTCGACCACGGCGCGCGGCGACTCCGGGTGCACCAGCACCTGCGCGCCCGGGTGCTCGCGGCGCAGCAGTTCGAGCTCCAGCCCCTTGAACTCGTCGTGAACGATGCAGGCGCCGTTCCACATCAGCATGTCGGCGCCGGTCTGCTGCTGGACGTAGCGGCCGAGATGGCGGTCGGGCGCCCACAGCAGCTTGCGGCCCTGCGCGTGCAGGTGCGAGACGATGGCCAGCGCGCACGAGCTCGTCACCATCCAGTCGGC